>JAUXDV010000109.1 GCA_030620735.1 Gammaproteobacteria bacterium | reverse complement strand
TTACACAACGTCCGTAGAGAACCATGGTGTGTTCAGCCAGCTCAAAACCGAGCTTCTTCGCGATCTTTTTCTGCGACCTCTCGATGGTTTCATCGACAAACTCCTCGATATGCCCGCACTCAACACAAACAATATGATCATGGTGCATGCCACGATCCAGTTCAAATACCGAAGTACCGCCTTCAAAATTTTGGCGCTTGACCAAACCGGCAGTTTCAAACTGTGTCAAGACACGGTAAACAGTGGCGAGACCGATCTCTTCATCATTCTTCAGTAAGATCTTATAGATATCCTCCGCACTGAGATGATGCAATTGGCTGCGTTCGAGAATTTCGAGAATTTTGAGGCGTGGCAATGTGACTTTAAGACCAGCCTGGCGAATATCATTATTATCCATGGGATCCTGCTTCTCTGTTAGGGAGGCACCGAACGAATCGCTGTGCGCTTTTCCCGGCGCCTCTTACAAGTTTTTTTTACAGCTAAAGTGTTTGGCAATTTGCCTGTCAATCAGTGAATATGGAGACTCTGCAAGCCCTCCCCGGCCCCCATCCCCCACTGACTTATCCAGAGGTTCCTTAGCAATGGTTCCTTAGTAATCTCTGATTGCTGTATAATAACAGCCTTTCCGTATAAAAATCAGCACCTAAATATGCACAGGCATCTCTTTTCCATCATTACAGTCAGTTTGCTGACTGCTGGCTGTGCCACCTCAGAAAAAATCGTCAAAGGCGTTGCCCAAAAGCCATTTTCAAAAATCTCTTTTGTGCACAAACAGACAATCCAGCAGGGAAATATCCTCAATAGCGAAGCGCTTGACAATCTTGAGCCCGGCATGTCTATGGAGGAGGTTCGCCTGGTGCTGGGAACGCCATCCTTTGTCGATGTATTTCATCAGCAACGCTGGGATTACATCTACTGGCTGCAGGTCCCAGGTGAAGAACTGGTGCACAAGAACCTTACGCTCTATTTCAGCAACGATGGAGTGCTTGATCGCATTGCCGGGGATTATGAACCGGATGAGAAGATTGACGATGAGAACGAGCGCATCGTAGTTTCAGTACCTGATCACCAGGGCAAAGGATTTTTTCAACGCACCCTGGATAAAGTTGGTGACACCATCGATTAAGGAGTCGTCCATAAATAACTTCCCGATCCTGCTTGCCCTGTTGTACGTCTTCTGCGTTCCTGCAAGAGTTCAACCCTGCTATGCGCCCCTTGCTGCGCCTTGAATACGAACAATATTGCTGCGCGATATCGGGAGGTTATTTATGGACAACGACTAAGTAGGCTTGCATATTCAGATCACGGAAGACCTGCCCGAGAATAGAAAAAACAAACCGCAGAACAGACTGGATGCACGAAAAAATTTACTTCCCGTGCATCCGTGTGTTCCGTGGTGAAGAGAGAGACTTTCGCAAGCGTGCAGTTTTACATGCATGCTGCGTAAAAGGGAGAGGGATTACGGGTAAATCAGTTAACAGTGTTGATGTAGCGCATAGGGTTGACAGCCTTACCATGCTTGCGTACTTCAAAGTGAACATGTGGTCCGGTTGATCGCCCGGTGCTACCCAGCAGCGCAACTGATTGGCCTTTTTCGATGATATCACCCTTTTTTACAATATTTCTTTTGTTGTGTGCATAGAGTGTGCTGTAACCATCGGCATGTTTGACCTCGACCATATTCCCATATCCTGAGATTCGCTTGGAAGCGACAACCACTCCGCCGGCAACCGCCTTGATTTTGGTGCCGGTTTTTCCAGGGATATCCACTCCCTGATGACCTTTGTACTTTCCTGATATCGGATGAACCCTGCCCCCGAATCCCGATGAGATGTAACCCTTCACCGGCATGCCCGAAGGTACGACTTCCTTTTTTACATCGCGCTCGGTCAACACTTTTTCCAGTGTAGACAGCTGCTTATCCTGGGTTGCAAGTTGATCGCTCAAGCGATCAATCCCCATCAGCAGATCAAGCGAGGTTTGGGCACGACCCTCTTCACCATCCGAGGCGCTTCCCATCGCAGGAGCCTCTTTGAAGACCTCTTTATCGATATCGACATCAACCGCAGAGACAAGACGCTCTCCAATAGCCTCCAGACGCAACAATTTCGCCTGCAGAGATCCCAGTTTGATTGCCAGAGCATCAAGATTGTTTTCAGTATTCGCCTTGACCTGTTGAAGGTTCTCACGCTCTTTGCTCACCATCTCCTTGAGTGACGCAATTTCAGATTCTGATTCCGCTGGAATGCTGGCGTTGTGATAACCAAGCTGGTAGCCAATTTTCCCAGCCATTCCTGCAGTGACCATCGACACAAAAAGCAGCAGTGAAACATGCATTGCCAGCTTGTGAAAGGATATTTTTTTCTCTATTGAGCTTGAAAACATACTACTTTTCCTCAACAATATAAGAGCAGGTATTTCGAGGAGAGATTCACACGTGACAAAACACTCTCAAACCGTCTCACGCTATTTACAACATAGCGATTTTTTCTCTTCTCTGTACGATACCTACAGGGAGGAGGCGAAACTGTTACAGTTAATCCAGCAACAATTTCCACGCGATTTAACCAACCATTGTACAGCTGTCCACAAAAAAGGTCAAATCCTGACGATCTATGTCGATGCTCCGGTGTGGGCCAGCAAGATGCGGTATATGAGTGGGAAGATTGCTGAAATCGCTGCGGTCCGGGAGGTCAAAATCAGGGTATCTCCGCCACAGCCCCGGCAACAGCCAGGGGATAGAGATAACAAGACCCGCCCCCGCCACTCTGACAAGGCGGCAGAGATATTATCGAATGCAGCCGAATACACTGCTGACAAAGATCTTAAAGCCGTTTTACTGCGTCTCTCAAAGGCAATCAAGCAGTAACTTTGGCCGCCTGAATGTAGGAGATTGGAGCGCCATCCTGTTCGTCAAACACAACCTCTTCCCATGCAGCTTGATTTGCCAGTAATGCGTGCAGCAGCTGGTTATTCAGGGCATGCCCTGACTTGAAGCCGTGAAAAGCGCCGATCAGGCTGTGCCCAAGCAGGTAGAGGTCGCCAATAGCATCCAGAATCTTGTGTTTAACGAATTCATCGTCATAACGCAGCCCATCGTCATTCATAACCCGATAGTCATCGACAACAACCGCATTATCCAGGCTTCCTCCCAGTGCAAGATTATTCTCGCGCAGCATTTCGATTTCGTTCAGAAAACCGAAGGTTCGCGCACGACTCACTTCGCGCACAAAAGATGTTGATGAGAAATCGATGACAGCTGTTTTTGGGCGGTCAATGAATGCCGGATGGTCAAAATCGATACCAAAACTCATTTTGAAGCCATCAAAAGGGGTTAACGCGGCTTTTTTATCACCGTCATTGACCTCGATTGGCTGCAGAATCCGCACAAAGCGCTTCGCCACATTCTGTTCGACAATCCCGGCTGACTGGATCAGAAAAACAAATGGGGCGGCGCTGCCGTCCATGATAGGCACTTCAGGCGCGCTGACATCCACATAGGCATTATCGACACCGAGACCGGCAAAGGCTGACAGCAGGTGCTCCACTGTGGAGACCCGCACATCACCTTTTTCCAATGTCGTCGAGAGACTGGTGTCTCCGACATTTCCGGCCCTGGCTTCAATCTCGACAGGTGTGTCAAGATCTATGCGGCGAAATACGATGCCTGTATTCGCTGCAGCAGGGCGCAGAGTCAACAACACCTTGTCTCCGGTATGAAGTCCAACGCCGGTCGCCTTGATGCTATTTTTGAGGGTGCGCTGTTTAATCATCAGCAATCTCTTTAATATACGAGGTTAAGTCCGTCTAAATACAGTGCTTGCCAGCCCTCCTTTAGACGACACTCCCCTCTTTATTAGGGAATTCCCTAACATTGAACTATAAAATGATGACATTTGCAACATTTATCGCAATTTAATCATTCTGTTTACGTAAAAACGCTGGAATATCAAGGTAATCCATTCCTCCACTAGCCACAGGCTCATCCTGTGCAGCAACCTTGGTAGTTCTGCGAATGACAGTCGGATTATCAAACTGACCATAGCTGGTTGAAGCATGTGCATTGGCGTCAGCTACCGGATTAACGACGTCACTGCCGACCACCTTCGGCTGCTTAACAACCTCCATCTCCGGTTTACGCACTTCAGGTCTCTTCGGCTGCTTCTGCTCCTCTTCACCACCGATACCGGTCGCAACAACGGTCACTTTGAGCTCGTCATGCATATCCGGATCAATAACCGTGCCAACAACAACTGTCGCATCATCATCTGCATACTCTCTGACAGTGGTGCCAACCTCATCAAATTCACCGATCGACATGTCCATCCCGGCTGTAATATTGACAAGGATACCCTTGGCACCGGTCAGGTTGACATCTTCCAGCAACGGGCTCTGCAGAGCAGTTTCAGCCGCTTCGCGTGCGCGATCATCACCTGTTGCCGTGCCGCTGCCCATCATCGCAAGCCCCATCTCCGCCATCACGGTACGCACATCGGCAAAATCAACATTGATCAGACCAGGCTTGGTGATCAGCTCCGATATACCCTGCACCGCGTTCAGCAACACATCATTAGCCGCTTTAAAGGCATCCAGCAGCGTCATACTTGATCCCAGTACAGGAACCAGCTTGTCGTTTGGAATGGTGATCAACGAGTCAACGGATTCACGCAGCGACTTGATTCCAAGCTCGGCTGCCTGCATGCGGCGTCCGCCTTCAAAACGGAACGGCTTGGTCACTACCGCCACTGTCAGAATTCCCAGCTCCTTTGAAATTTCGGCGACGACAGGAGCCGCGCCTGTGCCTGTTCCTCCGCCCATACCTGCGGTGATAAAGACCATATCAGCACCCTGCAACTGCTCTCTGATGCGGTCACGGTCCTCCAACGCGGCCTGTTGGCCAACCTGCGGATTGGCGCCGGCGCCAAGCCCCTTGGTCAGGTCCGATCCGATGGGCAATAATGCCGGAACGCCGCTCCTGTTGAGGGCCTGCACATCGGTATTTGCGCAAATAAAATCAACCCCTTCAAGATTTTCGCTCAACATATGGCTGACGGCATTTCCACCTCCCCCGCCAACGCCAATCACTTTGATCACTGCTTCTTGTGTATAGTTATCGATTATTTCAAACATTTGTTATCTCCTGCACCCAGTTAAATTTGTCATCTATGTGTTGCCTCCAAAACAGGAAGTAAACTCCCTGCCATCCCCAACCGGATCCACTACGCACCCGGTATTTTTCAACGGCCTTGTAGGCATCCGGCCATTGAAAAAATCTTGTCGATCAAATCTGCTTTCATACATTTAGCTGTTGGTCCACTGCTATTCATCAAAAATTACCCTGAAACCAGTTCTTCATGCGGCCCCACATTTCACGAAAACCCCCTCCGCCCCGACTGCGTTCACTTGATGCGCCATTTTCAAGACCAAACAGCAGCAATCCCACACCGGTAGCATGAATCGGGTTATTAATGACCTCGGTCATGCCAGTGACTAACTGCGGAATCCCCAGCCTGACCGGCATGTGGAACACCTCCTCCGCGAGATCGATTAATCCTTCCACTTTGGAACTGCCGCCGGTCATGACTATGCCGCCTGCCAGCAGGTGCTCGAAACCACTGCGTCTCAATTCTGCATGTATCAGCTGCAGCAGCTCTTCGTAACGCGGCTCGATCACCTCCGCCAGTGTCTGGCGCGACAATGTTCTCGACGGGCGGTCGCCAATACTGGCAACCTCGATGGTCTCTTCCGTGGCCGCCAACTGTGTCAATGCACAGCCATAACGAATCTTGATCTCCTCGGCATGCACAGTTGGTGTGCGCAGAGCGACCGCAATGTCATTTGTCACCTGGTCACCGGCAATGGGTATCACTGCAGTATGTCGAATCGAGCCCTCGGTAAAGACCGCAATATCCGTGGTGCCGCCGCCAATATCAACCAGGCAGACGCCCAGCTCCTTCTCGTCATCAGAGAGTACCGCATAGCTCGAGGCAAGCTGTTCAAGGGTCAGGTCGCTGACTTCCAGACCACAGTGGCGCACGCACTTGTCAATGTTCTGCGCCGCACTGACTGCCCCGGTGACGATATGTACACGCGTTTCGAGACGTACACCGGACATACCCACAGGCTGATGGATTCCCTCCTGCTCATCGATAATGAATTCCTGCGGCAGAATATGCAGAATTTTCCGGTCGGCCGGAATCGCTACAGCCTGTGCTGCATCAATCACCCTGTCGACATCACTCTGCGCCACCTCACCATCCTTGATTGCCACGATACCGTGAGAATTGAGGCTATTGATATGGCTGCCCGCGATTCCGGCAAATACCGAATGGATTTCGCATCCGGCCATCAGCTCCGCCTCTTCGACAGCACGCTGTATCGAACTCACAGTCGCTTTAATATCGACGACCACGCCTTTTTTCAGGCCTGTCGAGGGATGCGTACCGATGCTGATGACTTCAATCTCGCCATCCTGCTGTACTTCACCGACAAGACAGACAATCTTGGATGTCCCTATATCCAATCCAACAATGAGGTTTTTATCCGTTTGTAAACTCATACCTGTGACTCTATCAACTCTTTTTTCAATTCGTTTGTTTTC
>JAUXDV010000331.1 GCA_030620735.1 Gammaproteobacteria bacterium | reverse complement strand
GGTGAATTTACCGAGATCAGTCCCTGTTGAATATCAGCCTCATCCTCACCGACGATCTGATAGGTCAGTTCCTCATCGGATTCGAGATCGAGGACATCGACGGTCGCACCGAAAATGACACGCCCCTCGGCATTGATGCTGGTCACATCGATGACCTGGGCATGCGAGAGCTTGGCATCGATATCCTTGATGCGTCCTTCGATGAAGCCCTGTTGTTCACGCGCTGCATGGTATTCGGCATTCTCTTTGAGATCGCCATGCGCACGCGCCTCTGCGATTGCCGCAATCACAGCGGGACGTTTTACGGTTTTCAGTTCATTCAGTTCATCGCGCAGAGTCTCTGCGCCACGTATCGTTAACGGGACTTTATTCATTGCTTATTCCTGTGCAATCCGTCAATTGACAGACTGGTGTAACTCTTTGATGGTGCTGACCGAAATCACACCGCTCTGCTGCAATGCCATGCAGATGGCCTCGGCTCCGGATATAGTGGTGGAGTAGGCCACCTTGTTAAGCAGTGCAGCGCTGCGAATCTCGGCCGAGTCTTCAATCGCCTGCTTGCCCTCGGTGGTATTGACGATGAGATTGATTTCATCATTTTTTATCATATCTACAACATGGGGGCGGCCTTCGGCAACTTTATTGACTCCACTGCATGGCACTCCGGCGGCATTGATAACGGCATTCGTGCCATGCGTTGCATAGAGCTCAAAACCCAGTGAATGCAGGGAACGGGCAACAGCGGTGACACGTTCACGGTCGGCTTTACGCACACTCAGCAGGGCGCGCCCGCCTGTGGGGAGTTCCATGCCCCCTGCTGAAAGCGCTTTGGCAAAGGCTTCACCAAAGGTTCTACCGCTTCCCATCACCTCTCCTGTTGATTTCATCTCGGGTCCAAGTACGCTATCCACGCCGGGAAACTTGATAAAAGGGAAAACCGCCTCCTTGACCGCAAAATAGTCCGGGATTTTCTCCCGGGTAACACCCTGCTCTGCAAGGGAGATTCCGGCCATACAGCGGGCCGCGATCTTGGCCAGTTGCACGCCGGTTGCCTTGGAGACAAAGGGCACTGTACGCGATGCTCGCGGATTGACCTCCAGCAGATAGATATCGTCACCCTTGATGGCGAACTGGGTATTCATCAGGCCAACCACTTTCAGCTCCAGCGCCATCCGCCGCATCTGTTCGCGCATTCTATCCTGAATTTCTGCAGAGAGCGTATAGGGAGGCAGTGAACAGGCTGAATCCCCGGAGTGCACTCCTGCCTCCTCGATATGCTCCATGATGCCGCCGATGAGCACATCCTTGCCGTCACAGATGGCGTCGACATCAACCTCGATGGCATCGTTTAGAAAACGGTCCAGCAGCACAGGTGAATCATTGGAGACCTGCACGGCTTCACGCATATAGCGTTTCAGATCTTCCTCACCATAGACGATCTCCATGGCGCGTCCACCCAGCACATAAGAGGGGCGCACCACCAGCGGATAGCCAATCTCCTTGGCCTGCTCCACCGCGCCCAACGGATCGGTAGCCAGCCGGTTTGGCGGCTGCAGCAGCCCCAGCTTGTGCACCATCTGCTGAAAACGCTCGCGATCCTCAGCCGCGTCGATGGCGTCGGGGCTGGTGCCGATGATGGGCGCACCCGCCTCTTCAAGCCCTGCAGCAAGTTTAAGCGGAGTCTGTCCGCCATACTGCACGATGATTCCAGCCGGATTCTCCTTGTGGATCACCTCCAGCACATCCTCCAGAGTCAACGGCTCGAAATAGAGGCGGTCAGAGGTATCATAATCGGTAGAGACGGTCTCCGGATTACAGTTGACCATGATGGTCTCATAGCCGTCGTCACGCAGCGCGAAAGCAGCATGTACGCAGCAGTAGTCGAACTCGATTCCCTGGCCGATGCGATTCGGACCGCCGCCAAGCACCATGATCTTTTTTGCCTCGTCCGGGCGCGCCTCGCACTCCTCCTCGTAGGTGGAGTACATGTAGGCCGTATTCGACGCGAACTCTGCAGCACAGCTGTCGACACGCTTGTAGACAGGGCGGATATC
>JAUXDV010000038.1 GCA_030620735.1 Gammaproteobacteria bacterium | reverse complement strand
ATGGTATGCCCTTTTCCCGAGAGTACGGCCTTCACCGCCGCTGCAAAACTGCCGTTGATCTGTGATTCCAGGTCCGCCACGGCCTGCGCCTGCTTGTGGATGGTTGCTTTCCCAAGCTCAATGAGTTGTTGTTCAGTCAGGCGCATGTAATCCTCTGTTGATGATATCTAGCGAAACCTAAAGATCATTTAGTCTCTCGCAAAGACGCAAAGCCCGCCAAGAAAAATCCTTGCAAGGCAACAATATGTAGGATGCTGCTGAGCTTGCGAAGCGCATCTGTCTAGTGAAACCCGCGATCGATGCGCTTGGCCTACATGGACGTAGGTCAGGGGCGTGAGCAGGACGCGGAAGCTTCGTTCCTCAGCAGCATCCTACGGAAAAACAATCTAAACCACGAAATAGACGAGCACTCCTTTTATTCTTTCGTGTTTTTCGTGACTTTCGTGGTAAATTTTTTATGCTGTCAGCAGCTCCTCTAGCTCTGCTTCATTTAAAACCGTCACGCCGAGCGACTCGGCTTTTTTCAACTTTGATCCTGCGGCCTCACCTGCAACCACGTAGTCTGTTTTTTTGGAGACGCTGCCGGTGACTTTTGCGCCAAGCTGCTGCAGCTGTTGTTTGAATTCAGAACGTGGTCGGCTCAACGCTCCTGTCAGGACGAAGGTCTTTCCCTGCAGCGGCGTCTCTCCCTGCTGGCGCTGCTCTTCAGGCCACTCGATTCCGGCTGCCAGCAGCTTCCCGAGCACCGCGAGATTATGCGGCTGCTGAAAAAACGAGACAATGTGTGCTGCCACGACGGGACCCACATCCGGCGTCTGCTGCAGGCGCTCTTCATCTGCCGCCATGATCGCATCGAGGGTCAGGAACTCCTGCGCCAGGCTTTTTGCCGTAGCCTCCCCCACTTCACGAATTCCCAGTGCAAACAGAAACCGGGAGAGCGATGAAGTTCTGCTTTTATGCAGCGCATCCATGAGGTTGCCGGCTGATTTTGCGCCCATGCGCTCCAGTCCGGCGACATCTTCAACATGCAGCTGATAGAGACCCGCAATATCCTCGATGAGTCCGGCGTCAACAAGCTGCTCAACCAACTTGTCACCCAGCCCGTCGATATCCATCGCTTTACGCGAAGCAAAATGTTTGATGCCCTCCTTGCGCTGTGCGCTGCAGTAGAGGCCTCCGCTGCAGCGGGCAACCACCTCGCCCTCTGTACGCAGAATATCCGAACCGCACACAGGGCACTTCTGCGGCATCACGATGGCGCTGGTATCGACAGGTCTACGATCACCGACAACAGAGACAACCTCGGGGATAACATCTCCGGCACGGCGGATAATCACCGTATCACCAACACGGATATCCTTGCGCTGCACTTCGTCCATGTTGTGCAGCGTGGCGTTGCTGACAACTACACCCGCAACCGTGACTGGCTGCAGGCGCGCCACCGGGGTGATGGCGCCTGTGCGACCGACCTGGAATTCGACCGCCTCGACAACGGTCAACTCCTCCTGCGCCGGAAATTTGTGCGCAATAGCCCAGCGCGGGGCGCGGCTGACATAACCGAGCACCCGCTGTTTTTCGAGGCTGTTGACCTTGTAGACAATGCCATCGATATCATACGCAAGAGAGTCGCGCCGCCGCATCAAGTCATGATAGTAGTCCAGGCAGGCTTTGGCTCCTGTAACTACCTGCAACTCCGGAGAGACAGGAATGCCCCACTCTCTGATGCGCATCATCACCCCGCTCTGGGTGACACCGGGATCTGCATCGATTTCACCTACGCCGTAAGCATAGAAGGCCAGCGGGCGTTTTGCTGTGATGCGGGAGTCGAGCTGACGCAGGCTGCCTGCTGCTGCATTGCGCGGGTTAGCAAAGGGTTTTTCACCCCGTTCGAGCGCCTTTTTATTAAAGGCATTGAAACCGGCGAGGGGCATAAAAACCTCGCCGCGCGCTTCGACAACCCGGGGATAATCATCGCCGATCAATTTCAACGGGATGGACTCAATGGTGCGCACATTCCGGGTGACATCCTCACCCCGGGTTCCATCCCCGCGTGTTGCGGCCTGCACAAGCACGCCATTTTCATAGCGCAAGTTGATTGCCAGTCCGTCCAGTTTAGGCTCCACCTCATAGTCGAGCGGATCATCACTGCCAAGACGATTCCTGCTGCGCTGCTCAAAGTCCATCAGATCGGTTTCACTGAAGAGATTGCCCAGCGACAACATTGGCGCCTTGTGATGCACCTCCTTGAAACTACTCAGTGGAGCGGCTCCGACACGCTGCGTCGGAGAGTCGGCGGTAATCAGCTCTGGATACTGCTCCTCGAGTGATTTGAGTTGATGAAACAGGCGATCATATTCACTGTCTGGAACCAGTGGCTCGTCAAGCACATAATAGTGGTGGTTGTGCCTGCGAAGCTGTTCACGCAGGCGTTCTATCTGCTGCTCTATCTGCTCTTGTGACTGTTGCTGTTGATTCACTCCTCACTAACCTTGACGCTGCGGCGAAGCGCCGGCATGGTGGATGCAAGGGCACGCATTTCATCCAGCGTCTCCTCCGTCAGCGGTTTGTGATCAACTCCAAGCAGGGCACCGTCAAGCTTTTCAGCAAGCAGCTGTGCCGTTTCATACATCGCTTCAAAAATATCCTCCCCGTCGAGGCTACCCGGCAGCCTGGCGAAGAGTGACAGCCCGGGACTTCTGAATCGGCTCATATCCTGGGGAAAGGTTCCCGGATTGACCATACTGACAACGGCAAACAACTCTTCAACGCCATTATAACGATAGTAGATATCCATCGGACCTGGCGACAGATCGGCGGCATAGAGTGCACTGACGATAGCGTCGCCGGTAAAGAATTTTCGCCTGGAGGCAACACTCAGGCTTAGAATCTCCTTCTTCCGGGAAGGGGGATCGATCTCTATCTCCTCTACCTCCTCCAACTCCCCGGTGAGACTCTGTGTGGCGTCTCCCTGCTGTTGATCAACCTGAGCAGAGTAAGTGAGCTCTTCATGCCAGGCAGCAAGCTCATCAGAATCATCCCCTTTTTCATCTGAATGATGACGATCATCCCGGACGTGACGACTCTCAATCTTCTTTTGCAGCCTTTTTCGGCGATTACGCAGCGCATGCGCGCTCTTGTGACGCTCCCACAGATAAATTGCGGCGATAAACAGAATACCCAGAGCCAGAATCAGAAAACGTAATTCAGAAGACTCCATCAATCACTCCCGGTAATCTTGTTTGGAGATTATAAATTACATCCTTGTAATTTACCCTTCGGGTCGCACAAAGTGCGTTCAATTTTGCTCCAGGCAAAATTAGTGCCGCCAGTCGCTTAGGCTCCCTCGCAATGACGGCATTCATACGGGCTTTTTGCAGACTTGTTACTAGTATGACCATGATTCTGACTACATTGCGGCCATCTGGGCCGCCTCCTCAACATCCACTGACACCAGGCGCGATACGCCGGGTTCATGCATGGTGACACCCTGCAGCTGATTCGCCATCTCCATGGTGACTTTATTGTGTGTGATAAAGATAAACTGCACGGTTTCTGACATCTCTTTGACCAGAGAACAAAAACGCCCCACATTGGCATCATCCAATGGCGCATCCACTTCATCAAGCATACAGAAGGGGGCAGGATTGAGGCGAAAAATTGCGAATACCAGCGCTACAGCCGTGAGCGCCTTTTCACCACCGGAGAGCAGTTGAATGCTGCTGTTGCGCTTCCCTGGCGGCCTTGCCATGACACCCACGCCGGTATTCAGCAGGTCATCGCCGGTGAGTTCCAGATAGGCCTTGCCACCACCGAAAAGTTTGGGAAAGAGTTCGATAAAGCCGCTGTTGACCATCTCGAAAGTATCCTTGAAACGGCTGCGGGTTTCACGGTCAATCTTGTGTATCGCCTCTTCCAGTGTCGCCAGCGCTTTGAGAACATCATCGCGCTGCTCAGTCAGATGCTCGAGACGCTCGGACTGCTCTCTGAACTCATCGATTGCCGCCAGGTTGATGGACCCCAACCTTTGAATTCCTGACGTGGTTTTCTCCAGCTGCTGCCGCCACTCGTTCACATTGGCATGCCCGGGAATTCTGCGCAGCAGCTCCTCTCTGTCATAGGAGGCTTCATTGAGCTGCTCCTCCAGAGTTTTGACGCGCACGGCAATCTCCTGATGCTGTATGCGCTCCTGTTCCAGTGCAGAACGATGCTGCTGCACCAGCTGTTCCGCCTCATGCCGCTTTTTCTCCCTGTCGCGCAAGCCGGCATCGATCTCCTGCAATGCATTGCGCGCCGCCGCCAGTTCTGATTCCGCAGCGACACGTCCCTGCAGCTGCAACTCAAGCTTCTGCTGCTGCTCCTGCAACGGCAATTCATTGTCACTCAGCGCCTCGTTCAGCTCGTCACGCCGGGCTGTTATTTGCTGCAGCTGCTCATTGATGCGTTGTTGCCCCTGCAGCAGCCCCTGTTGCTGGGAACGCATCGATTCCGATTTCAGCGCAAGCTGGTGATAGCCCTGACGTTTGGCGGCATTCTGTTCACGCACATCATTGACCTGCTTGCGCAGTTGATCCCGCTGCTGCTCCAGCACAGCGCGTTTTGACGCCATGGTTTCACTGACTTCCAGCGCCTGATAAAGCTTTTTCTGAGCTATTTGCACAGACTCTTCGGCTTCACTGATCTGCTTGTGAAGATCACTGCGCTCCGCACCGAGGGTTTCAACACGATTTCTGATATGCTCCACACGCATGCGCTTGCCGCTGAGTTTTGAACGCACTTCCGAGAGTTCATGATTCAACTGGTTCAGGGAGAGCTGACGCTGCTCACGCTGCTGCTCCATCTCGCGCAAACTCTCAAGCGCAGCCTCATGCTGCTGCTGAAGAGTCTCCACTTCTGTTTGCAGCAGACGGCTCGATGCATTCACTTCACGCACCTCCTGTTCCCGCTGCAGCACTCCCTGCTTGGCGCCCTGCTCCTGACCGAAGCGCATCCAGTTCGCGCCAATCCATACACCTTCTGCAGTGATCAAAGAGTCGCCAGGTTGCAAAGTGTTGCGTTTGTCGAGGGCGTCACTCACCGAATCAGCGATCCGTATTCCTCCAAGCAGTGCAGAGAGATCAAGTTGGGAGCTCACCTTGCCGAGTAAAGCATCCTCGCGCACGGCGTTCCGCTCTGCGCTGCCGCTGCCAAGCAACTCCACGACGCCTTCACCCAGCGCATCGACGGAGGTGCTGAAATCTTCGATTTGATCGACACAGACTGCCTGTAGATGATGCCCCAGCACTGTTTCCAGCGCCCGCCGCCAATGCGCATCGACATCGATTTGCTGAGCAAGCCGCTGCGCCTTGTCCACGCCCTGCTGCGCCAGCCAGGCAGCGCTCTCCCCGCCTTCCTGCATCGCAGCGCGCTGCAGCGCCTGTAGAGAGGCAAGACGCCCCGTCGCGCCCTGTAATTTTCGCCGGCTGTTATCCAGATGCTCTGCATCTCTCTTCAGACGTTCACGAGAAGCGGCAATCTGCGATTGCGCCGCATCGATTTTCTCCTCAGCCTCCACGACAGATGACGCCAGGCTGCTCTGCTGCTCTTCATGCCGGGCAATCTCTTCGTCGAGACTGCTCACATGCAGGTTGGAACTCTCTTCCATGTTGCGCTCGATGCGGCGCTGCAACTGCTGTTGCTGCTGCTCCAGATGATTGATGCGAGTGCGTTCAACCTGTGCTGTCTGTGTCGGTTCATTCGCCTGTTGATGAAAACCGTCCCACTCACTCTGCCATTGCTGCAGCGCCTCTTCAGCCTGTGACAACTGTTTATCTGCCTGCTGCTCTGCCTCGAGCGCCTCCTCGAGTAGCGGCTGCTGCTGTTGCAGTTCTGCAGTCAGCTCTCCCAGGCGCTGTTCATCCTGCTTCTGCTCCTGTACCAGGTGTTGCAGTGAAGCCTGGGTCTGGCTCAAATCCCGCTGCTGTTTTTCGCGGCTCTCTTTTGCATACAGAATCGCCTGTTCAAGAGCAGCGATCTCGGCGCCCAGGGCATAAAAAGCCGCCTGGCGGCTGTTGAAGAGATCATTTGCTTCAGTATGCGTGTCGCGATCAGCTTCGATCTCCGCTACTATACGACGCTGAACAGAAATGGCAGCCTGCAGGCGGTTCTCCTGTTCAGCCAGTCCACGCTCACCCTGCTGCAACTCACCCTCCAGCACCTGCCAGCGCAATACCAGCAGCTCGCCCTTGAGTTCACGCTCCCGTGCTTTTAACTCCTTGTATTTCTCGGCTGTCGCAGACTGTCGTTTGAGCCGCTTCAACTGGGTTGAGATCTCCTCGAGCAAATCCTCGAGGCGTTCAAGATTCTCACGGGTATGACGAATACGATTTTCTGTCTCGCGGCGGCGCTCCTTGTATTTGGAAATCCCGGCAGCCTCTTCAAGGTAGACGCGAAGATCTTCAGGTCGCGCTTCAATAATGCGCGAAATCATTCCCTGCTCGATGATGGAGTAGCTGCGCGGACCGAGGCCTGTGCCCAGAAACAGGTCGGTGATATCCCGACGCCGGCAGCGGGTATTATTCAGAAAATAGAGCGATTGGCCCTCTCTGCTGACGCGGCGCTTGACCGATATCTCAGTATAACTGACATACTGACCGCCTGCGCTGGCGTCACTGTTATCAAAAATCAGTTCGATCGAGGCTGTGCCGATCGGTTTGCGACTGCTGGAGCCATTGAAGATAACATCCGCCATCGATTCGCCGCGCAGCATCTTGGCGGAACTCTCGCCCATCACCCAGCGCACAGCATCGATGATATTGGACTTGCCGCAGCCATTCGGCCCCACGACAGCCACCAGGTTTGTCGGGAAATCAGCCACGGTTGGGTCGACAAAGGACTTGAATCCTGCGAGTTTTATTTTATCGAGTCGCATAGGGCGCTAGGATACTGAAATCAGGGGATGACGTCTATTGAAGAAATACAAGTGGAGAGTCTATTTTCCATAATTTAGAATGCGTATCAAATCATTAACCACAGATGCACACAGATAAACACGGATTAGAAAAATGAAATGATCTGTGTGTCTCTGTGTGCATCTGTGGTTAAAAAATAGAGAGGTATATGGAAAACTCGTATAATCCAGACATCAACTTATTCCACCAGCAGCTACCTATATGTCGACTTCTCCAAGCAAATCCCTGGAAACTTTCGATAACCCGCAAACAGGAAGAGACTATACGATTCGTATCCGTATGCCTGAATTTACCTGCCTCTGCCCGAAAACCGGGCAGCCGGACTTTGCCACGCTCTATCTTGACTATGTTCCTGACAAACTTTGTGTTGAGCTGAAGTCGCTGAAACTCTATATCTGGTCATTCCGTGATGAGGGTGCTTTCCACGAAGCGGTCACCAACCAGATGCTGGATGAACTGGCGGCGGTTACTCACCCCCGTTTTATGCGCCTGACAGCAGAGTTCATGGTGCGCGGCGGTATCTACACGACTGTGGTTGCTGAGCACAAGGCGGCAAACTGGGCGCCGTCTCATAAAATCGAGCTCCCTTGATGGATAAGCGTAAAGCAGAGGAAAAATTCAAATGACAATACGTATCGGCATTAATGGCTTTGGCCGCATGGGACGGCTTGGACTGCGTGCAGGCTGGAATATGCCGGAGTTTGATATTGTGCGCGTCAATGAGATCGCCACGGATGCCAATGGCTCCGCGCACCTGCTCAAATTTGATTCAGTACATGGCGTGTGGGAGCAGGAAACTGCCTCGAAAGAGGGCAATATGATCATCGATGGCAGATCTCTGGCCTACACGTCCAATCCAGCCATTGACGACAGCGACTGGTCGGACTGCGATATCGTCATCGAGGCCACCGGGAAACATCATAAGCAGCCGCAAACGCTGTCAGCCTATTTCGAGCAGGGAGTAAAAAAAGTGATCGTCGCCGCACCTACCGAAGGTGCGCTCAATATCGTTTATGGGATCAATGACGATCAGTACGATCCAGACGCGCATCATCTGCTGACCGCCGCCTCCTGCACGACCAACTGCCTGGCACCTGTGGTCAAGGTGATGCATGAAAAAATTGGCATTCAGCACGGTTGTATGACCACCATTCACAACATCACCAACACACAGACCATTGTGGACAAAGGCCACCCGGATCTGCGCCGCGCGCGCGCCTGCGGAAACTCACTGATCCCCACCTCGACAGGCTCTGCCAAAGCGATCACCAGGATATTCCCTGAGCTGAGCGGCAAGCTCAATGGCCATGCTGTGCGCGTGCCCCTGCTGAATGCATCATTGACAGATTTTGTTTTCGAAGCATCCCGTCCAGTCACTGTGGATGAGGTCAACGGCTTTTTTAAAGAGGCTGCCGATGGTGAACTGCTTGGAATCCTGGGTTACGAGGAGCGCCCTCTGGTATCGGCTGATTATTTGAATGATGCCCGTTCCTCCATCGTCGATGCCCTCTCCACCATGGTGATCGACGACACTCAGGTCAAAATCTATGCCTGGTATGACAACGAGTGGGGCTATGTGAACCGGATGATGGAACTTGCCGGCAAGGTTGCAGCCTCTCTCTGAAGCTGGTTAATGTAACGCTCAAGCGAACACTTCAATAAATTATCGGATTTTACATGACAAATTATCTTCTTGGCTGGGTTCTGCTGATGTCCTGGACCATACAACCCGCACAGGCGCTGGATTACTCGCTTCCCGACATGGGCGATTCGTCAGGCGCCTATCTTGACGCACACCTTGAAAACAAACTCGGAGATGCATTCATGCGCTATGTCCGGGCCAGCAGCGAGGTAATCGAAGATCCGCTGCTCACCTCCTATATCCAGGGTCTCGGCGATAAGCTCAGCAGACACAGCAATGCGCGTGGACACTCTTTCAATTTCTTTTTTGTCAAAAACCCCGTCATCAATGCCTTTGCCGGACCCGGAGGGAATATCGGGATTCATACAGGACTGCTGATGGAGTCACAAACGGAGAGTGAATTGGCCGCCGTTGTCGCCCATGAGATCGCTCATGTCAGTCAACGCCATCTGGCGCGCATGATCCAGGCCGCAGACCAGATGACACTGCCGGCTGCCGGCCTGCTGCTTGCTGCAATTCTGCTCGGCGTAGCCGGCGCCGGCAGCGCTGCTGCTGCCGCTCTTATCGGCGGCCAGGCTGCCATGATGCAGAAACAGATTAATTTTACGCGTTCCAACGAGCGGGAAGCGGACAACATCGGCATGAAGATCCTCTCCCGCTCGAAATTCGATGCACGCGCCATGGGCGTTTTTTTCCAGCGCATGGGACGCGCCAACAATCGCAGCGGCGCCATGACCATGCCTGAGTTTCTGCTGAGCCATCCGGTCACCTCGGATCGCATTGCCGATGCACTGGCGCGCGCCGAGAAATATCCCTACCGCCAGGCAAAAGAGGATCTGAGCTATCACTTCACCAAGGCGACTCTGCGAGCGCAGCAGTTCGGCAGCTCTCGCAGCGCTATTCGCCACTTTGAATCGACGCTGCGCGACGGCCGCTACCGCAATGAGGATGCCGACCGCTACGGTTATGTCATTGCCCTGAAGCGAGGCCGGCAATACGCCAAGGCGCAGCGGGAGCTCGCAAAGGTGCTCAAGCACCACCCCTCCCACACTTTCCTGCTGGTGACAAAGGCGCGCCTGGCGCTGGCGCAGGGGAACAAAGAGCGCGCAGTCTCGATCATGCGCTCTATTCTGAAGCGCAAGCCTGGAGATTACTATATGACGCTCGCGACAGCGGACATCATGCTCAAGGCGCGGCAGCCGAAAAGCGCCTACCGGCTGTTGAAGAAGTTCTCCCGCTCTCACGCTGACGATGCTTACGTGATGCGGTTGCTGTCGCGCGCCGCTGCCGGCAGCGGCAAGAAGGCGGAGTCTCACTCGGCGCTTGCCGAATACCACTATCTGCGCGGTGAATCCGATGTCGCCGTACAACAGCTGCGTATTGCGCTGAAAACACCAGGCCTCAGCTTCCAGAAGAAATCAAAATATGAAGCAAGATCACGGCAGATCGATGCGGAGATTCGTGCTTTAAAGAAGAAAAAGGGATCGGGAAAGAAGCAGTTTTAAGGGCTTTTCAAAGAACAAAACAACAAACCACGGAACACACTGAATAGACGGAAAGAAAACAAAAAATTCCGTGTGATCCGAGTGTTCCGTGGTTAAAAAGTATCTTCTCAATAATCCCGTGCATTGTTCGAGACTGTGTAGGATGCTGCTGAGGAACGAAGCGCATCGATCGCGGATTCACTCGACAGATGCGCTTCGCAAGCTCAGCAGCATCCTACATATTGCTGCCTTGCACGGGGTTATTGAGATATTACCTCAGCAATTTAACAACGTGGAAGTAACTTCTTCTATTGATTAGATGTTGCGGCTCGCATCACGCAGGACTCGACGCCAGCTTTTATCCCCAAGAAATCCCCAACTCGCCGGGTCCTTGAGAATGTTCTCGTCAAAAAAACTGGCGTAATGCTGAATAGACTCCTCTACATTGTCCGTGAGGAGGGGACTTCCAAAAATGACTCTAATTTGATCATTGCGGGAGCTAAAATATGTAGGGATCACAGGCACACCCAAACGAATGGCAATTTTTGCCGCCCAAGGGGAAAACCCCATTGCCTCTCCGAACATTTGCACTTCAATTCGGTTAGCAGAAGAGTCCAAACTATCGAGGGTTGCTGCAACTGACTTTCCCGATTTCAGTATGGCAAACAGAGCGCGTGATAATTGTATGGGGTTGCCGCCCCTAACCATGAGTATAGACGTCTGCATGCGCTCAAAAACATCGATTGCTATTTTAGTACGCTCGATGGTTGATGAGTTTTTTGTAATTAATATGAATGGGAATTCCCGGTTCATTTTAAGAGCAGATAAAAGACTGCCAAAATTATGTGGCACCGCTATGACTGCACCACCGTACTCTTCTATCAGGTCATTCATCATCCGTGTATCGCCCTCAGTGAATTGAATATGATCTGCAACTGACTCGATTCCATTGTGGTACAGATTAGCCAGGGTCTTTGTGGCTCCCAAAGCGTTGCTCAGGAATTTGTTATAAATATGTCGCGGATTATGTGTATATCCCCTCTTTTTAGCCAGCATGCAGATGTATTCGCAGGAGAGACGGATTGGGTTTTTCGGCCACCAGTACAATAGACGCAATATAAAAATTGACACGACTATCGGCAGCATAACGATTGCTTGTGGAGCATGTTCCAACATGCGGTAGAGGAGAGGAACAGCAAAGGATTTAATACGGGTGCCACTAAAGAGACGATCTCTTCGCTTGTTAATTTTCTCTGTGGCCTCAAATTCTTTCAGGTAAAGAGAGTCAGAGCGAAGAATTTCAGAACGAACCTGGGAATCTTTATCAGTTGATTTCATGAGATTTGAAGCGGGTTTCCACTGAGAAGGTTTATTGTTTTAGTCCGTGCAGTATACCCTGCTGTGGGATTTCTGTTTGCTTTCGAATCAGTGCAATCTCCTCATTGTGTTCAGGAAAATCATCTGGACGCACCTTGTGCATTTTTCTGCTATTCATATGGAGCTCACTAAGGAGTTTCTTCTCGAGGTCGGTGCAGGGCCTGGTCTTTGTTGTAAGGGAACAGGTATTTATTAAAGTACCAGCTTCGCATACTCTCGTTCCCATGCTCCAGCGTGGGAATGCATATTAGATTTACGTATGGGTTACCACGCAGGAGCGTGGGAACCAGTACTCTGGTACTTCAATTATTGCCAAATCCCTAAAGGCTT
>JAUXDV010000105.1 GCA_030620735.1 Gammaproteobacteria bacterium | reverse complement strand
ATCTCCTTGATACCCGCAATCAGATAGCCCACTTCACCGGCGGAGAGACGCCCGGTCTCCTTCATCTTCGGTGTAAAGACGCCAACCTTGTCTGCCTGATAGTTGCGCCCTGACGACATCACTGTAATCTTGTCACGGTTGGCCAGCGAGCCATTGACAATTCGGATCAGTGAAATCACTCCAACATAGGAGTCGAACCATGAGTCGATAATCAACGCCTGCAAAGGCGCCTTTATGTCGCCTTCAGGCGGTGGAATCACCTCGACCAGCTTATCGAGCAGTTCCCCGATGCCGACCCCGCTCTTGGCGCTGACCCGCAGTGCATCCTCTGCATCCAGGCCGATAATCTCCTCGATTTCGTTGATCACCTTCTCCGGCTCTGCCGAAGGGAGGTCGATCTTGTTCAGAACAGGCAGCACTTCGAGACCCTGCTCGATCGCGGTGTAGCAATTCGCCACGCTTTGCGCCTCGACACCCTGCGCTGCATCCACAACCAGCAATGCGCCTTCACAGGCTGCCAATGAGCGGGAAACCTCATAGGAGAAATCAACATGCCCGGGGGTATCAATAAAATTGAGCTGATATGTCTCGCCATCACTCGCCTGATAATCAAGCGTGACGCTCTGCGCCTTGATGGTGATGCCGCGCTCGCGTTCAAGATCCATGGAGTCGAGCACCTGCGCCTCCATATCACGCTCACTGAGCCCGCCGCACAGCTGAATAAATCGGTCTGCGATGGTCGATTTGCCATGATCGATGTGCGCAATAATGGAAAAATTCCGGATGTGGCTAAGGTCGGTCATTCAGTCTGCAATCAATGAGATAGTGAATAGTACAATTTATGGATAGAAAAATGGAGCCGCAGCTCCCACTCACAAGACAGCGCATGATAACAAAATTGAGACATGGGGGCGGAGATAATCCCTTAAAAGAAGTTAGCAGTTAGCAGTCGTCAGTTTGCAGTAAGAACATGGCACATAAACTGTCTACTGCAATCTTTCTTTTCCTGTAGGCTTTCTTATCTTTTTTTTGCTGAAAACTGCATACTGACGACTGCAAACTTTCTTTCAGGTAATCGCATGGCAAAAACAGCCCGCTCAACCAGCTCCATCGCCTCGCAGGCGGACCGGCACACACTCTATGAACTCTCTGTGCAGTGTCCTGAAGCTGAGGTCGATTTTATTGAAGATGCATTTCTGAAACTGAAAAAACGCAAGGCGTTAAGCCTGCGGGAGGATTTTTGCGGCACTGCCGCCGTCTGCTGTGAATGGATCAAGCGCAGCAGCCGCAACAGTGCTATTGGCATCGATCTTGATACCGATGTGCTGGAGTGGGGAAAGAGACATCATGTCTCTCAACTTGACAGCAGTCAGGAGAGACGTCTGGTGCTGCATAACCATGACGTACTGACAGTGGATACCGCTCGTGTGGATGCCATCGCGGCGATGAACTTCAGCTACTGGCTCTTCAAGGAGCGCAGCCTCCTGAAACGCTATTTTAAAAGCGCCTGCAAAGCACTCGTCGATGACGGCGCTCTTTTCCTGGACGCCTATGGCGGTTATGAATCATTTCAGGAGATCGAAGAGGAGCGTGAGATCGAAGAGAACGGTCATGCTTTCACCTATATCTGGGAGCAGGAGCTTTTCAACCCGGTTGACAACGGCCTGATCTGTTCGATTCATTTTGAGTTTGATGACGGTTCACGCATCGAACGCGCCTTCCACTATGACTGGCGCCTGTGGACGCTGCCCGAGATCCGGGATCTGCTGCTGGAGTGCGGTTTTTCCAGGATAACGACTTACTGGCAGGGATTCGACGCAGATGATGAAGGAGACGGAGATTTCAAACCTGTCACCCGGGCGGATGCAGATGCCGGATGGATATGCTACCTGGTTGCAGAGAAATAATTGTAACTATTCGTGGTTCATGTTTTTTGTGCGCTTGGAAAGATGCTCAGGCGCGATCGAAAGCAAACGTCAACACATCGCCTATGTAATCAACACCGCAGCGCAGCATCAGCAACCTGTCGACTCCCAGCGCTACGCCGGAACATTCGGGCAAGCCATCTTCAAGTGCGTGAAGAAAGTGTTGATCCAGCGGCAACTGCTCCTGCCCTGCTCGCTGGCGCTTCAGATTCTCCGTTTCAAAACGTCGCCGCTGCTCGGCGGCATCCGCCAGTTCATGAAAGCCATTCGCCAACTCCATACCTTGAAAAAAGTATTCAAAACGCTCGGCAACCCCGGGATCCAGTGCAGAGAGTTGAGACAGTGATGCCTGTGCAGCCGGATAGTCATACACAATCACCCCCTTCTGCTGCTGCAGCCATGGGCCGACGCAGAGCTCGAACAGCATCTCGATGAGCCAGCCAGTGTGCGCTGATCCGGGGATGACAACTCCCGCAGCCTCAGCCCTCTCCCGCAGCTGCGCATCAGTTGCCCTAAAGAGATCCAGGCCTGTATGGATGAGAAAAAGATCGGCATAGCGTAGACGTTGTGCTGCAGCGCAACCGGGCAACAGCTGCATCAGCAAGGCATCCACCTCATCCATCAGCTGAAAGTGGTCAAAATCGATGCGATACCACTCCAGCAGAGTGAACTCGGGATTATGCAGGCGGCCGCACTCACCGTTGCGAAAAGCATGGCAAATCTGAAAGATCGAACCACTGCCCGCAGCAAGCAGGCGCTTCATAGGAAATTCGGGTGAAGTTTGCAGGTAAAGCGTCTCTGATCGATGACTGCCTGGCGGACGAAAACCTGACAACATCGGATCGATCGCAGCATCCGGGTTCGCCGAGGATGAGAGAACAGGAGTCTCTACTTCAAGCACGCCTCTGTGTACAAAAAAGCAGCGGATCTCGCTCAATAGAGACGCGCGCTGCTGCAGCATCTCTGGTGATGCAGATGGCCTCCATGATCTGTGTGTCTCTGTGTGCATCTGTGGTGAAAAAAATTTATTCGTTCGTTACACCCTGGGGAACATGACCGGTAGGAACGTGTTTGCTGGCTGATTCACAATGGCGGCTCTGGTCATCGAAGAAGATATCGGCCTTGAAAGCCTTCAGAAAGGTCCCCTTGTCCATACCGCCGAGAAACAGCGCTTCATCGATACGGATATCCCATGAACGCAAAGTGCGAATAACACGTTCGTGCGCAGGAGCAGATCGCGCGGTCATCAGGGCTGTTCTAATCAGCGGTTCTTCAGGCGGCATAGCAGACTGTATTTGATGCAATACAGATAAAAACTGCTTGAAGGGTCCACCGGGAAGCGGCTCTTTTGCCGCCTCTTTTTCACTCGCGATAAAGGCCTCGAGCCCCTGCTCCTGATAGACCCTCTCAGCATCATCAGAAAAGATCACTGCATCTCCGTCAAAGGCGATACGCAGCTCCTCCTCGTCACTCCCTTCATGATATGCAGCGCCATCAGCGACTGGAATGATGGTCGCGGCAGCCATGCCTGACTGCAGTGCATGCTGCACGTCTGCAGCATCCGCCGAAAGAAAAAGATGAGTACCCAGCGCGCGGGCATAGGAGAAGGGGTTTCTGCCGCTGGTGAAAGCGGCACGGGTAATGTCGAGCTGATAATGCTCGATGGAGTTGAATACACGCAAACCTGTATCGGCGCTGTTGCGTGACAGCAGCACAATCTCAACCTCGGCTTTACCTTCAAGCCTGGCATTGAGAGAGAGCAGTTTTCTTACCAGCGAGTAGGCGACTCCCTGCGGCAACACTTCATCTTCGTGAGAAATCTGGTATTGGCAGTAGGCTTCTATACCCTGCTGCTGATAGATATTGTGAGAGGCATCCAGATCGAACAGCGCCCGTGATGAGATCGCAACGACAAGACGTTGGCCGGTATCAATTGACACGCGTTACCATGGTGTAAACATCTCAACGGGATTAGAGAATCTGTCGATGTTATGGTTCATATTACGCATACTATAATCCATTTGCCCCATGTGATCACCCATATAGTAGGTAGTGTCACTGATCGACCGCACCGACTGATCAAGGGTTGCCATACTGCCGTTCATCTGATTGAGACTGGTCAGCATCGGCTTCAACACCACCACCGTATCATCAATGGAGTCCATGGTAACGGCCATGGTGCGCACATTTGCCGTCATCTCCCCAAGATTCGAGGCCATGCTCTGCATATCACCGGTGAGGATAGTCATATTGGAATCGATGCTGACAGCCATGAAGTGCACATCCTTGGCCAGATTGAAGATCAGGTAGAAACCATAGGCTGCGAGGATGACAAATGCAAACAACGACGGGTAGACAATCAGCTCCCACCGATGTATCTCCTTGTGCATCTCATGGTCCAGCTTTTTGAGATCCTGCTCGTTGCTATGAACCTCCTCGTCAAGCTTTTTTATCTCTGTTTCTGTACTCACGCAGCCGAACCTTATAGTATTATTGAATATTCTAATATACTACTTCAGCCGATGGGAAATGTCAATGCTGCGGGAATCAAGTTTGCAAGATGAAGTTGGCAGTCGCCAGTAGGCAATATCAAGTGTGCAGTCGTCAGTATGCAGTATGCAGTATGCAGTAAAAACATGGAATATTCGCTTTGCTCACCCTTCGGGCAGCCCTGTAGGCGTTCAAAGTGCAAACTTTCTTATTGCTGCCTACTGAAGACTGCCAACTGCAAACTTTTCTTTCGACTGCCTACTTTCTTTTTAGCTGCAAGCTTTTTTTATCGTATCAGATGCGGATAGAGCTCTGCCGCCAGCGCATTGAACTCGCGTACCCCGGGATCGCGTGGATCCAGCTCCATTGCAGCGAGTCCCTCGCTGAATGAGTGTAGAAAAACCGGGCGCTGCGAGAGTCTCGGCAGCAGAAAACGCGCGCCGGGAAGACTGACCAGTGCTGCAGCAGTCTCGTAGGATTCATTCGCAGCTGACTGCATATCGACGCGGTTGATAAAGGTGCACACCTCTGGAGGAGCCTTACGAGTTGAAACAATCGAACTGACGAAACGGATAAATCGCTGCGTCGACCATACATCCGCCTGGCTTGGCGGAACCGGGATGACGATTTTGTCTGCCAGCAGCAGAGCGCGTTTGAGTGAATCCATATCAGCCGTGCCGACATCGATGACCACTTCATCAAAAGTACTGAAATCGACTCCCTCCGCCATCGCTCGCCGACCGCGAACCTGAACCTGCGGCTGGTATCCCTCCTCAGCGCGTACATCCGCCACATCAGTCAGTGTCGCCTGTGGATCGAGGTCCATCGCCAGTGTCTTTTGACCGGCCAGAGACAACCACACAGCAAGATTAAAGGTGACTGTACTCTTCCCTGAACCGCCCTTGAGACTACCAATAACTGTGATCATTACTTTTTATTACCTTGTTTTCCCATGATGTCATCCTACCAGGGTGGATAACCTAAAATTTCCGGAGCTGGATAGAGATTTCCCCCCGGAGGGGATAGTGGAGCATACCTCCCCGGATAAGGTTGCCGGGGCTTGTACGACTTATATGTTGGGGAAGAGAAACTCCGCCTCCGCGGCTCCTCTTCGACAGCCGGACATGCCTCAGCATCCTGGCGGATATCCTCACTCCCGGGGATCCATCTGTTTCTGTTTCTCAGCGGACGGAACACATAACCCTGATCATTCTCCGCCGCACCTCCAATGTTCCTTCCTGCAGGAGCCTGGGATCCGGAGCGACGTTGAAGGGGACGGAATTTGTGCTTCGACCCTGACGCATCATCGGAGCTGACGGCAGGTCCACTACCACGGAATTGATACAGTTTTCCACCATATTCAACTCTTGATCCGGCCAAAACAGAAGTGCTGAACAGTACTAGCAACAGGACTCCTGCAACAGCCACTGCATCATCCCAACGCCTCAATTCAACCCGTCTTCGGAGTCAGTCGAAGTATCACGCAAACGAATGCCACGGCGTCTGCGCCCGGGCTGCTTCGCCTTCTCCCCCTCTTTTTTGAGCACGCCTGCAGGTTTAGCAGTTGAAGCGGCTTTTGAGTGCCTGATTGGCGCCGAAATGATATCCAGATCGTCCATTGACGCCTGGCTTGTCTGCAGAATATCATCTGCTGCTGAAGCAGGCGGAACTTGCTTCGCAACGACTTCCGCAGCCGGCTTCTCAGCAACCGGCGGATGCGGTGGTTCAATAACAGTCCGAGTTGTTGTAGCAGCAGGCTCAGCCGCAGGAGCCTCTTTTGCAACTGCAGGCGGGACAACTTCCGGCGCAGCAGGAGGAACCTGCTCACGGACAACAGGCTCAACCGGCTTTACAGCAGGTGTAACGGCCTCGGGTTTCTCAGCAGGCGCGGAAGGCTGTGGCGCAGTTGGCTGCGCTTGGGGTTCGGCTCGTGGTTGCGGCGCCGGTTGCGGTTCGGTTCGAGCCTGCGGAGCCGGCTTTGTTTCGGCGACCGGTTCAGGTTTTGCCAGCCTGCGGCGGATGAAACCAATAATGGCGCCGATGGCGCTGACAATCGCCAGAATCACAGTCATCACTATAGACCACACGGCAATCAGACGATCACCGAATGATTTTCCGGAGGGCGGCTCTGCTGGAACTCCGCCGCCGCCATTGCCACCCGGAGACAAAAATTCACTTGAACCCATCGGCTCATCCACGCCGGCAACATCATAGAGGGCCTTGCGCGCCTTGACTGTACCCAATGGGATAACAATCAGCGTCAGGATGGTGGA
>JAUXDV010000291.1 GCA_030620735.1 Gammaproteobacteria bacterium | reverse complement strand
CCGACAAACAAAGCCGTCATGTGGCTGATCCTCGGCTTGATCGGACTGCTGATCGCATCAAAAACACTGGTCTGGGGAGCAGTTGGCATTGCAGAAGCGCTCGGCGTCAGTGATCTCATTATCGGCTTGACCATCGTTGCACTGGGCACCAGCCTGCCCGAACTTGCCGCCAGCATCACCAGTGCACTGAAAAATGAACCCGACCTGGCGATTGGCAACGTGCTTGGCTCGAATCTCTATAACCTGATGGCCGTTTTGTCGATTCCCGGACTGGTTGCGCCCGGCCCCGTTGCAGCAGAGGTTCTCACCCGCGACATGCCCGTCATGCTGGCATTGACTCTGGCCATTGGCGGCGTTGCATATTCGATGAAAGGGACACACCGGATATCCCGTGTTGGCGGAGTGCTGCTGCTTTTGGCATATTGCGGCTACCAGGGATGGATTATTACATCGGTTGTGCGCTAGCCTGTCCGAGAATACGAGCTGTCCGAGAGAGTTTTGCACAATCAGTATCAAACAGCCGATATCAACAAAGTTTCATAAATTATTATTTCAGAATCTTCTGATTTACCATCTCTCTTTGTTGAATCAGTTACTTATAAATATCCATAAAACGCATGGTTTTATCTGATTCTGCACCAAATGCAGCGTTTCGACACTTGACATCAAAACTTTTCCACAAAGTTATCCACAGCTTGTATTGCAATCTGGCGGCTCATAATTTATGCGATCATTGACAGACGTTTCTGGTAAATTTCACCCATGAGCAATAGCGTGATCATCAAGGTTGCAGTCGCGGCGCCTCTATTCAGTCTGTTTGACTACCTGCCGCCAGACTCAACATCAACAGCACAGTTGCTTCCCGGCTGCCGCGTACGGGTTCCTTTTGGCCGTAGCAAGCGCATAGGCATGATCTGGGAGATTTGTGATCACGACGACGCCACTCCGCCATCCCATCGACTCAAAGCCATCGCGGAGATCATCGACGCTACTCCATTACTTGATGAAAATGAGCGTCTTTTTTTAAGCTGGTGCGCCGGCTATTACCACCATCCGATCGGCGAGGTGGTGAGTGCAGCACTGCCAACGCGTCTGCGGCAGTCAAAACAGCCCGCCCCAACCCTTGAGCAGGGCTGGAGAGTGGCGGGTAAAAACATCTCGTTGCATGATTTCAGAAATGCGCCGGTTCAGCAGCGCATTCTCCAAAGGCTGCTTGACTCCACAGAGGGCGTGTCAGACAAGCAACTCACAACTCTCGATGGAGATATCCGCCCCGCACTCAAGCGACTGCAGCAGAAGGGAGTGATTGAGCGCTGTGATATGGCGTCGGTGCTGACTCGACCCTCTAGCGGCAAAAGAGTAACTCTCTCGCAGGAACAGCAGCAGGCGGTCGATGCGATTCACTCTGTAAGCGGGTTCAGCACTCTGCTGCTTGACGGCATTACCGGCTCGGGCAAAACTGAAGTCTATCTGCATGCGGCTGACCAGGCGATCTCCCGTGGCCTGCAGGTACTGGTGCTGGTTCCTGAAATTGCCCTGACGCCGCAACTGCTGCGCCGCTTTCAACGGGGAATCGACGGCGTTGTCGCAGTCTCCCACTCGGCTCTCAGCAGCGGCGATAGAGAACGCACCTGGATGCAGGCGCAAAAGGGCGAAGCAGAACTGTTGATTGGAACCCGCTCTGCAATTTTCACCCCCATGCCCCGGCTCGGCCTGATCATCATCGATGAAGAGCACGACATCTCCTTTAAACAGCAGGAGGGCTTTCGTTACTCTGCGCGTGATCTGGCGGTCATGAAAGCCAAGCAACGCAATATCCCTGTAGTGCTCGGTTCGGCAACGCCGTCACTTGAAACGCTGCACAACTCTCTCAATGAGCGCTATCAGTGGCTCAAACTGCGTCAGCGCGCCGGCAAAGCAAAACCACCGCAGATCGGCCTGGTCGATATCCGCGCACAGCGGCTGCGCGCCGGAATCTGTTCCGACCTGATCAAATCCATCCGCGAAGAGATCGACAAGGATCATCAGGTTATTGTGTTTCTTAATCGCCGCGGCTATGCGCCGCAGCTCACCTGCCACGCCTGCGGCTGGATCGCGGAGTGCAGACATTGTGACGCGCGCATGACCTGGCATCAGAAGTTGCAGCGCCTATGGTGCCATCACTGCGGCTACCAGCTTGCAAAACCACAGGGATGCCCCGACTGCGGCGCCACGGAGAGCATGATCTATCAGGGTCAGGGAACAGAGCGCGTGGAGGAGTATCTCTGCGAGGTATTCCCCGACATCCCTGTGATCCGCATCGATCGCGACTCCACCCGGCGCAAAGGCTCTCTTGAAAAGGCGCTGCATCAGGTCAATGAGAGCAGCGCCTGCATCCTGGTCGGCACGCAGATGCTGGCGAAGGGACATGATTTTCCACGCGTCACGCTGGTCGGCATTCTCAATGCCGACCAGGGATTATTGAATCCCGATTTCCGTGCGCCCGAGCGCACGGCGCAACTGCTTCTTCAGGTATCCGGGCGCGCAGGCCGTGCTGAAAAACCCGGCAAGGTGTTGATTCAAACGCGCCATCCCCAGGATCAATTGCTACAGACGCTGCTGCACAAAGGCTACGAGGCTTTTTCACGCGAAGAGTTAACACAACGCCAACACGCCCAACTGCCGCCCTTTGCACACCAGGCTTTGATCCGCGCCGAGGGAACCGACTCCAAAAAGGTTCA
>JAUXDV010000308.1 GCA_030620735.1 Gammaproteobacteria bacterium | reverse complement strand
ACGGTCTCAGGCAGGGCGACGAGCATCGGAATGGTTCGATGTGCGGAGAGGCCGTCACACTCGTAAGCGGTCAGCTCCTCCTGCTCTTCGATCAGGGAGTCGCCGCCGAGGATGCTTCTCAAACTGGATAGAAATTGAGGATCAGAGGTCATGTTTTAGATTGGTTTATATCGTTCATCTGTAGATATGAGCGTAGGGTGACAATAAGCGGAGCGCATTGCACCATGAATTTAGCAGCCGGCTTTTTTTACCACGAAAGTCACGAAATGCACGAAAACAGGCAAAATCGGGTGTTTATGTTTGTATCAGTTACTCTGTTGCTTTGAGAGTAGAGTGTATCTTTGTCAGAGAGATGAGAGAATAGCAAAAAATGAATGGGAAGAGTATTAATGAAACCTGAATCCTGGATTGAACGATGGAAGGCGGGGCAGACCGGTTTTCACCTGTCGCACACAAACCCGTGGCTCGAAAAATGCTGGCCGCAGGTGGCCGCCCCGGCCGGGAGCACTGTTTTTGTGCCATTGTGCGGCAAGAGCCTTGACCTGCTGTGGCTGCGTGCGCAAGATTATGAAGTGATTGGTGTTGAGATTAGCCAGCTGGCCGTGAAGGATTTTTTTGCAGAAAACAGATTGCGACCGCGGGTCGATCATATCGAAAACTTTGAGCGTTGGCAGTGTGAGGGGATCACGCTGCTGGTTGGCGACTTCTTCGATCTGGATTCCGCAATGCTGGCTGATGTGGCTTCGGTCTATGATCGTGCTTCATTGATTGCCCTGCCTGAGAAGATGCGCCGGCAATATGTGGAGAAGAAGCGGGAGTTGTTTGCTGCTGCTCTGCCGACGCTGCTGATTACGCTGGAGTATGATCAACAGCAAATGAGCGGGCCGCCTTTCGCCGTAGATTATTCAGAGGTCGAGTCGCTCTACCGGCAGCGCTTCAGGATCAGCCAGATCATCTCTGAAGAGATTCTGGATGCCGAGCCGCATTTCAGGAGCAAGGGGTTGACTTCGCTGATCGAAAACGTCTACCTGATGAAGCCAAAAGAAAAGTTTGCAGTAGGCAGTTCGCAGTAAACAGTCGCAGTTTCATGCTTTTACTGCAAACTGCCGACTGACGACTGCAAACTTTCAATGATGAGGTCTCCCCGGTTGACGAGTTCGGTCAACAGCGCCAGGCATTGGAGGCTCTGCAGCCATGGCTGCAATTGTTGATGAGAATAGTCGTAATGTTCGCTGAGCAGTATGGCCAGATCCAGCGTGTCAGCACTCAGAGTATAGCTCTCGCTGCTGACAAACAGCAGCAGGGAGTCAGGTAGACGGGAGTAAAAAATCTTAGAGCAGGGGTGGCGTTTCAGTTGGACGCCTTGTTGCAGTTGCTGCAAAAGGTTTGTTTCCGTGATGCAGTTTTCCAATGGCGGGGGAGTGAGATTCTCCTTGGGGTCGCTGCTGAAGCGGCCAAACCACGCGGTGAGTTCATCGTCTGAAAATGAGAGCGTCTGCTGCAGCATCTCCCTGATGCGCGCTATCGCCCTGGGATTGATCTCTCCACTGTGCTGCTGAGCCTTGAGATCGGGGTCGGTATAGCGCTGCGGCGGCAGAGTCGAGAGGCGTTCTTCCAACCAGTGAGTGCTTAATTCGGTGAGTGCAGGGCCCTGAAATCCAACGGACCAGGTGATGCACTCTCCTTCGGCAACTCCCCAGTGTGCGACATTGGGTGGCAGGTAGAGCATGTCGCCGGGTTCCAGCAGCCACTCCACCTGGGTGTCAAAGGTCTTGAGGATCTTGAGATCGAGACCCGGGATCAGGTCGTCATCACTCACCGGGTGCTGGTGAATCTTCCAGCGGCGTTTGCCCGTAGCCTGGATCAGGAAGACATCGTAGTCATCGCTATGGGGGCCGACAGAGCCACGGTCGGCGGCATAACTGATCATGATATCGTCAATGCGCCACTGCGGAATAGCGCTGAATGCATCCAGCAATGGCCGGATCTCAGGCATGTGTCTGTTCATATCCTGAATCAGCAGCGTCCAGTGGGATTGCGGAAGATGCTCCAGTTCTGAGCGGTCAAAGGGACCGTGATGCGCCTCCCACGGGGTTTCTCCATGTTCAAGAATCAGGCGTGATTCGACATCTTCGCTGCCGCAGGCGAGGGCGAGCAGCTTCGATTTTGTGACCAGATCAGCGGGCAGTGAGACCGCCTGGCGCATCAGCAGTGGTTTTTTTTGCCAATAACGGCGTAAAAATTCGTCATTAATCAGAGAATTAGGGAAAACCCTCATGTTTGCACCGTCAATGATTGTTCAATTGCGTATAGAATACATCATGAAAGAGTACTAAAATAATGATGTACATTCATTTTTTTTGGTCTATAATTGATTGGAAGTTGGTTGGTAATTGATGTATAATGCCTCCACTTCTAAAGA
>JAUXDV010000226.1 GCA_030620735.1 Gammaproteobacteria bacterium | reverse complement strand
CCCAGGTACTGCTGGACCTGGTGCAGACTGTCTACACCGGTAACGCTATGCCCCATCCCCTCCAGCTGAAGCACAAGCATCCTGTTGAGCAATTTATCGTCTTCAACGGCAAGAATTCTGGCTTTCATGATATCAACCTCTCAACCGTAGCCTCCGGTAATTTCACAATAAAACAGCTTCCCTTGCCCAGCTCACTCTCCACTTCCAGGGAACCTTCGAAGCTCTCCGTGATACTCCGGGAGATGGGCAGTCCAAGGCCGGTGCCTTCTACGCCGTCCGCACGCCGGCTGAAGAACGGCATAAACAGCCTGGGCAGATTTTCATCAGAAATACCGACGCCGTTATCGCAGAAACGCACCACCACTTCGTCACCTTCGATACTGCCTGTGATGCGAAGCTTACCGCCGGAAGGCATGGCGTGAAAGGCGTTCTGCACCAGGTTCAGAACCAGCATGCGTATCTCACCATCATTGGCGAACACCCGCAATGGCTGCTGTGGAAACGACTTAACGAGATCGATGGAAGCCTCCTGGGCATCCCAACCCACCAGGCTAAGCGTATCCTCTACCGCCTGCTGAATATCCACCAGCTGCGGCTGACCCGATGGAGACGCGCTGAGGTGCAGCAGGCGGTCGGTGATGCGGATGCACTGATCCATCTGCAGCTCCACAATATCCAGGTAGTCTCCGATTTCATCCGGCTGCCCCTCATCGACGATTATTCCCGCCAGTGAGTGCAGCGCCAGCTTCATGGAGCTCAGTGGATTGTATATTTCGTGAGCCACCCCCGCCGCCAGCCGACCCAGTTCAGACAAACGCTGCTCATGGGTAAAACGCACCTCATGGGTAAGATCGCGAATCGACTCAACCAGCAGGGTCACCTCTTTTCCATCCCTGATGATGGTCATGGGCGCGGCATAGATCTCCACATCCAGGGTATCGCCATCGCACTTGGTGTGATGGTGAATCACCTTCACTCTCTTATTCTCCCTGCCGATCTCTACAAGGGGGCAGGTCACCAACTCGGCGGGACAGGGCGCATCCAGATTATGGGTCGTATAACACTTCCGCCCCACCCGGGGCTTGTCGGGACACCCCGTCTGCTCGCGAAATGTGCGATTCACCAGCAGCATGTTGTAGTCATCGTCGATGATGCGCACACCATCGGGAATAGCATCAATCATGCTCTGAAGGAATGCCTCACCCTCTTTCATCTGACGCAGACTGGATTGAAGATTCGCAGCCATCAGATTGAAAGTCTCACCCAGAGCCGACAACTCATCGTTGCCTTCCAAACTGACACGGGTATCGAGCTGCCCATGTGCAAGGGAGTGGCTGGCGCTATTGAGAGACTCCACCGGCTGTAGAATGAAGCGGCGAATGAACCACCAGCCACCCAATAGATTGATGATGACGATCAATGCTCCCGCGCCCATCAGCATGAGCGTCGTCTTGCGCGCCTTGTGACGAATCGAAGCGGCGTCATAATCCACCACCAGGACGCCATTGACGGGGTGTTGCTCCACCGGACCGTGGCACTCCCGACACTGAGGTTTGTTATGTACGGGGTTGATGCTGCGCAGCACCTCTGCTCCCTGCTCGTCCTGCATGAAAAGTGTTTGCGGGGTGGGATCCCGGATCAATTCCTGATCAAGAATCAGGCCCATCGATTCTGCATGACTGGAAAAACGCACCTGGCCAAAGGGTTCGGCGATCATCACTCTTCTGATGTTGGGTTGATTGCCCAGGCGATTGACAATGAAGATCAGCCCCTCGAGATCACGCTTGAGCATGGCGTTTTCCAGCGACGACTGCAGCAGCCGATTGACATCACGCGCCGCCTGCGCCCGCTCCTGTTGCAACTCGCTCTGGTAAAAAGCGAGAAACAATCCCAGAAAAACCAGCGAACTGACCAAAAACCCGGCGACCGTTGCCAGGGTAAATTTATGATGCAGGCTTTTTCCAAACCAGTTCATGACTCTATTTTTCCTCCCGCGCATCTCATGGAGATATATCAGAGATGTCCCTGTCTATTCTACTGACAATAAAAATTAAGTCTCTGACAATTTGTCAGGTGAATAAAATCCCTTTTTCTGTTTTCCATGTCGCTTCCGCTATCATAACCCTGTCTCATATAGAGATTTCACGCCTGGAAGATGACTGGCATGAGTTTTGCTTATGTATTTTGCATATGTATATAATCACCATCACACCCTGGATCTCCTGGAGAACGAACGATGCAAAAACTGTTTTACGCTATTCTGCCCGCACTCCTGACAATGCTCTTCAGTATCCCGGTTGCTGCAGTTGAGAGCAACATCACTGCCTTTGAAGAGGCGCTGGGGGAGACTGGCTGGTCGGTATACAGAACTTTTTCCGGAGATCTGGTGCTGACCGCGCCATCGGAGAAGAGAGCCATCCCCATAGCGTCAAAAGATATCAACCTGGAAACACTCGGCAAAAAACTGGAAGCTGCCGGCTGGAAAGTAGAGAGCAAGGCCGACGGCAGTCTGGATCTGCACCCGCGTGAAACAGCAAAAAAAGAAGAGGCAAGCATACGGGAGGAAGCACCCACCCCATCACCAGCTGACATGCAATGGGAACAAATGCAGCAACAGCTCAAGGCAGCAGGATGGGATACATCACGAGAAGCTGATGGTTCCCTGGTATTGATTCCTCCAGGTGAACCCGTGCAGGCAGCAGCGCCTGAAAAAATGGAGGCCGCAGCAGAGAAGCAGGCCGATTCCATGCAGACGATGCAGGAAAAACTCAAACAGAGCAGCTGGCAGGTTACGGAAAACAGTGACGGCAGCATCCTCTTCTACCCACCGAAACAGCAGCGTAGCGAGAAAGGCACAATCCAGCCCGTCAGCGGCCATGCGCCGCCTGCCGACTTCAATTTACCTGTCAGCAGTTGGTCGCAAGCCCGTGCACTGACACAGAAATGGTTGAAGCAGCAAGCCCCCGGCAATCTCACGGTGGGAAAGATTCGTGAAATCTACGATGTCTACCTGATCAGCATCTTAAGCAACTCCAGATCCGACAGGCTCAAGCATCAGATCGCCATCCGCAAGAGTGACGGTCACATCATCGTGCTGAATTAAAGCTTCCCTCTCCCTGAAGGAGAGGGCGTTTTATCCTCGTCCCTACACCCCCTGACATATTGTCAGCCCTCTTATTATCATCAGAAAAGATCTGAAGAGAGTACTCCAAGCCTCTGTTCTTTATGACATGCTTTGCATTTCGCAATCCCTACCCAAACTCTACTCAAAGATCGCTAAACCTCCCGATGACGCTTGCTCCTGACACAATGTCAGGAGATGAATTTCAGCCTCTCGAAAAGCAACTCAAATTGTGAACGTGATAATCTTTTTTATTATTACAAACAGGCGGTTACGATTTTTTCAGCACACATGGCACAAACGTTGCTAATTATTCTATCATCGATTTCGGGCAATAAATGATCAGAAATTTTCAAGGAGCAACCGGAGCCATGAGGATCAACACCGTCACAGCCACAGCAGCACTTTCACTCATTATGATGTGTTCAGGCAGCCCACTGGCCATCGCAGAATCAGAGTACCCCGTTGCAGGAAGTCAACCCTCGCAAAGACCGCAAGGGGCGCCGGTCATCGAATGG
>JAUXDV010000309.1 GCA_030620735.1 Gammaproteobacteria bacterium | reverse complement strand
TCATAGCCCTCGTGGTTATAACCCCATACCTTTTCCAGCAACTGCATGCGGCTGAAAACCTCACCGGGATGGGAGGCGAAATAGAGCAACAGGTCAAACTCCTTTGGCGTCAGATCCAGTAGCGTGTCGTCGCGCATGACTTCCCGGCTGCCGGTATCGATCTGCAGTCCCTTGAAGCGGTATTTTTTAGACTCTGTCACACCGTTCATCGCATCGGTGCGACGCAGCAGCGCCTTGATCCGCGCCAGCAACTCCATCAGGCTGAACGGCTTGGTCAAATAGTCATCCGCGCCGATCTCCAACCCCAACACCCTGTCCATCTCGGATGATTTCGAAGTCAGCATTAGAATCGGCGTATAGCTGTTTCCCTGCGAGCGGATACGCTTGCATACCTCAAGCCCGTCCATCAACGGCAGCATCAGGTCAAGTATCACCACATCGAAACTCCGCTGCTGGTAACTCTTCCATCCTGCCTCACCATCATGACAAACTACGCTCTCATGGCCGAGATCTGCCAGATGCAGACGAATCAATTCGGCAATGTCTTTGTCGTCTTCGATGATGAGTATGTGTTTGTTCATTCAATCAATGTCTCTTGTGCGATGATTCATGATAATGCAGAACAGTATTACTGTGTATCACAAAATCATAACAATAGAGCCAAAGAGGCATTGCACCCGGCACATAAATTTAATGTTATATATCAGTTTAATAGTATACTATTTCTTATTGATATTTATGCATTTTATTATATTGTTTACTGCTCTATAGCACCATATCTCACCTTCCATCGTAATAATTCCCTCCTCAAGCTGTCTATACTTAAAGAGAGGATGCCTGAACAAGAAGAAAAATCAGAGTCGTCCTCCTGAGGAGGAGATCTATGGCTACGGCAATTGTTATCGTCAGTCTGATCGCTATTTACTGGGTTCTGGCTTATCGTGAAGCAGCTCTGCAGTGGTGGGTGATCACCACCACCTTCGTTGTCGCCATGCTGATTGCCGGGCAGCTGCTGTCGCCCGCCGCTGTTGTGGTCATCAGCATCGGCGCACTCCTATTTCTGATTCTATGGGGCGCCAGCCCGGTGCGCCAGCGCCTCATCAGCACTCCGTTGCTGCGCCAGTTTCGCAAGGTTCTTCCACCACTCTCGACGACCGAACAGCAGGCGCTGGATGCAGGTACGGTGTGGTGGGATGGTGAACTCTTCTCCGGCAGGCCCGACTGGCAACAGCTGCTCTCGATACCTCCCGCAACGCTCTCCGCTGAAGAACAGGCCTTTATGGATGGCCCGCTGGAGACCCTCTGCAACATGATAAATGACTGGAAGATTACGCATGAAGATCATGATTTATCAGTAGGAATATGGGATTACATTAAGCAGCAACGCTTTTTCGGCATGATCATTCCAAAGGAGTATGGCGGCCTGGAGTTTTCCGCCTTCGCCCACTCCCAGGTGGTGATGAAGCTCGCCAGCCGCAGCATCACTGTCGCAGTGACCGTCATGGTTCCGAACTCCCTGGGACCGGGAAAACTGCTGCTTCACTACGGCACGCAAGCACAAAAAGAACACTATCTGCCAAAGCTTGCTGCAGGCAAGGAGATACCCTGCTTTGCTCTCACGGGACCGAAAGCGGGTTCTGATGCAGGCTCCTTACCAGACACGGGAGTCGTTTGTCACGGAACCTGGAATGGCAAACAAACCCTTGGTGTTCGACTGAATTGGGAGAAGCGTTATATCACCCTGGGTCCGATAGCCACCCTCATTGGCCTCGCCTTCAAACTCCATGATCCCGACCATCTTCTCGGCGACACTGAGTCGCGCGGCATCACCGTGGCGCTGATCCCCGGGGAGACCCCCGGGGTCGAGATCGGAGAGCGTCATATCCCGCTGGATATCCCCTTCCAGAATGGCCCCAATCGCGGCCACGATGTGTTTGTACCATTGGAACAGATCATTGGCGGGGAAGACGGCATCGGCGAGGGGTGGAAGATGCTGGTCGAATCACTGGCGGAAGGCCGCGGCATCTCTCTGCCGTCACTGGCGACAGGCGCAGCAAAATCCGCTGCGCGCTATAGCGGCGCCTATGCCCGCATTCGCCGTCAGTTCAACCTGCCTATCGGTAAGTTTGAAGGCATCCAGGAGGCGCTTGCGCGCATCGCAGGCTACACCTACCAGGCAGACGCCGCCCGCCAGTTGACACTCAGCGGCATCGACCTTGGTGAAAAGCCATCCGTCATCACCGCGATCGTCAAATACCACCTCACGGAACGCTATCGGCGCATCACCAATGACGCCATGGATATACAGGGCGGCAGCGGCATCTGCCTCGGCCCCTCCAATCTGACGGGGCGCACCTACCAGGCAAT
>JAUXDV010000193.1 GCA_030620735.1 Gammaproteobacteria bacterium | reverse complement strand
CGCCATTACGCGCCAGTCGCAGAGCGCTTGCAGAACTTCCATGAGTTCGTGATTCCACTCGCAGAGAGTGAACTCAGCACCCAGGGCGCGCGCTGCATGGATTGCGGTATTCCTTTCTGCCACCAGGGCTGCCCGGTCAACAACCTCATCCCCGACTGGAACGACCTGGTCTATCATGGCCTGTGGCGTGAAGCCCTGGATGTGTTGCACAGCACCAACAACTTCCCGGAAGTCACCGGACGCATCTGCCCGGCGCCCTGCCAGGAGTCCTGCACCCTGAATATCCAGGATATGCCGGTCACCATCAAGACCATCGAGTGCGCCATTGTCGACAAGGGGTGGGAGCAGGAGTGGATCAAACCCGAGATCGCCGACCACAAGAGCGGCAAAAAAGTGGCCGTCGTCGGTTCGGGTCCAGCCGGCATGGCCTGTTCACAGCAACTGGCTCGCGCCGGGCATGATGTGGTGCTGTTCGAAAAGGAGCCTCGCATCGGCGGACTGATGCGCTTCGGCATTCCCGACTACAAACTCGACAAGAGCCTGCTGGAGAGACGCAAGCAGCAGATGCAGGCAGAGGGGGTCGATTTCAGGACCAATACCCATATAGGCACAGACATCCCCGCCTCGCAACTGCTGGAAGATTATGGCGCCGTGGTGCTGACGGGAGGATCCGAGCAGCCGCGTGATCTTGAAGTCCCCGGGCGCGACCTCGACGGCATCCACTTTGCGATGGATTTCCTCAAGGCCAACAGCAAGTGGGTGCAGGGCATCCATGACCGGGATCAGCTCATCTCGGCAAAGGGAAAACACGTGGTGGTCATCGGCGGCGGTGATACCGGCTCTGACTGCATCGGCACATCAACCCGTCACGGCGCTGCCTCCGTCACCCAGATCGAGATCCTGCCGCAGCCTCCCGAGCATGAAGACAAGGGGCTGACATGGCCGGACTGGCCCAACAAGATGCGCACATCCACCTCCCAGGAGGAGGGCTGCGCACGCATGTGGTCGGTCGCAACTAAAAACTTTGTCGATGACGGCAACGGCAATCTCAAGGGCGTCGAATGCGTCAAGGTCGAGTGGAACAGGGATGACAGCGGCGCCTGGCGGATGAGTGAAGTGCAAGGCTCTGAATTCGATCTGCGCGCTGATATCGTCACCCTGGCGATGGGTTTTCTGCATCCGGTGCATGAAGGCATGCTCGAACAGCTTGGTGTCGACAAGGATGGCCGCGGCAACGTCAGGGGAGATACCGATGGCGCCAAAGCCTACTACACCTCTGTCGACAAGCTCTTCGCCGCCGGAGATATGCGCTGCGGCCAGTCACTGGTGGTGTGGGCGATCCGTGAAGGACGCCAGTGCGCCCGCTCCGTGGATCAATATTTGATGGGGTACACCGACCTGCCGCGCTGATTCGCACCTGAAATGTTCGTCATCCCGGCGAAGGCCGGGATCCAGTTCGTAGGGTGGATAAGGCGTCTTTTTGCCGCATCCACCATTATGCAACCCTGGTTGCTGCTAAGTCATGTTGTCATTGCGAGCGCAGCGCGGCAATCTTGCTGAGATTGCCGCGTCGGCTGGGCCTCCTCGCAATGACATGGTGGATGCGCTGTCGCTTATCCCCCCTACAACTATCAAATTACAAATTAAGGGCCACGGACAATTGCATGAATGATAAACGCAACAACGATAATCCTGAACTCTACGTAGTCCCTCCTCCGGAATCCAGTCCTGAGCGCACTCCCGGAAAATTCCGTGAACCGGTGGGCGTCCCTGCATCCCATGCTGTCGCCTGGGTTCTCATGGGGTGGGAGTATTTCAAGAAGGCCCCCACTGCCTGGATTGCCGTCACCATCATCTGGGTTGGCGGCAGCCTGCTGCTCTCCCTGATCCCGCTGGTTTCCATGCTGGTGAATCTCGTTTTTCCGGTGCTGGTTGCCGGCATGATGCTCGGCTGTGCGGCTATCGAGCGCGGAGAGACATTCACCGTCTCGCATCTCTTCGCTGGCTTCAGACTGCCGCAACGCGGACGCCTGATAACGCTTGGCGCCTTCAATATCGTTATTACCCTGGTCGCCATCATGTCGATCGGCATTCTGTTTTCCATGGTCATCGGCGGCGGTTCGGATATTACAGACCCGCAGGAGTTGCAGACAGCGATTATGGCCAGTGAAACTTCCAGCCTGCTGCTGCTGTTAATCCTCATGGCGCTGCTACTGCCAGTGATGATGGCATTCTGGTTCGCACCGCTGCTGATAGCCATCGATAACAGGCAGGTCGTTGAATCATTGAAGTTCAGCCTTAGCGCCTGCCTGAGAAACGCCTTGCCCCTGCTGGTTTACGGACTGCTGTTTCTACCCCTCTTCATCGCCTCTATTTTCCTCATGGGAGTCGGCTTCCTGGTCGTTATCCCCATGATCTATGCATCCCTCTACGCCTCCTACAAAGATATATTTCACGAGTCCGGGGTAGAATGACACAAGAGAGCACAAAGATGAACGCCACCATCAGGTTATCCGATCTCGTCCAAACCATGGAATCACAGGACGATGAGAGTGAACTCTTCATCAACAGGCTCACTGGAGAGGTTCTGATATTCAGTGAAGATGAGATCATTATTGCAGAAGGCGGAGATGATCCGGACCGCTTCCCGCAATGGCAGCGTGAAATCATCGAACTCGCCAACACAGCTCTCGACAGTGATGACTTTATCGAGATGGGCGCTGCACATGAGGTCGATGACTACGCAATGATGCGCGATTTCTGCGACTCGATCTCCGACGTAGTGATCGCCGACCAACTCCACGCATCCATCAGGGGGCGCGGCGCTTTTCAACATTTCCGCAAGTGCGTCGAAGGACTCGACCTGCTGGAGCAGTGGAATGCATTCAAGCATGAAGCCTACAAGAGAGTTGCTATCGCGTGGTGTGAAGAGAACAACTTCGGCTATAACTGACAGCACCTTCGGAGGAAGTTGAAATACGCAGAAGAGATGGTGCTGTGTTTTCCTTGAAGTCCAAAAAGAAAAAAGCACATCTCCTTTTGACGTACCAGGAATAAAAACCAAAGCAACTACTCAAAATATATTGAATGCAGTTCGAAATTCCAGAATGAGCTAACAAGGCAATGATGCGCCCGCCATACTGCTGGTAGAGCACCTCGGCGACCGCCGGATCCTCCGGATTGCCGTAACTCTCCCCGGCATGCGCTTATGCGGTTGATAGGGACAGCAGCAGTGCAATGCTGAAACTGCAGAAGTAACTCCGCATGATTGATTCCTCTTTTGATGATATGCGTTGAAGTTACAGGAAATGAATTTTTTAACGCTGTCTATCTGGTACTTTAATTTCTGCCTCATCCCTAAATTATGTGGATAGCTCGTCGGCAAGGGCGCGCAGCAGTTTGGCACCATTTCCACGCCATGCGCTGCCATGCATGCAAGCGAGTGTCGTTGGGTTTGTCGAGGCTAACCTCTCAAGCATCGCACGAGCGTTCTTCGTATGAGAGAAGTAGTCCATCTGTTTGCGGAAGGCTTCGCTCGGCCCAAGAATGTCCGATTCCGTAATAGGGGGAAGATCAGCACCTCCTTGTGTAAACAGGTCACCGCATAGCAATGTGGAGGTTTGTTCTTCTAGCAGAAAGCCGCATTCCCAGGCGTGCGGCAGATGTGGAGTATCGAACCAGCGTACCGAGTGCCTGCCCAGAGAAAGCAGTTCTCCATCAGCGAGCGCACGGGGCTCCCGGTCAGCAAGATCTCCGATCGACACCATCGCTGCAACAGCGCCGCACAGTGGCACAGACTCCGGTGCAGCGGCAAGCCATTCGTTGAGCGAGCCGCATTCGTCGGCTTCCACATGGGAAAAGCCGATATAGCGAAGCCTCTCGAGCGGAATTACGCTCGCCACGGCTTCACGCACCAGCGGAAACATCTTTCGCAGGCCGGTGTGAAAGAGCAGAGACTCATCATCCACGATGAGGTATTGGTTGAACGAGAACCCCCCTGCACCCGGGATCTCAATCGGCGTATTTATGCGATAGATCTCATCTGCAATTTCATGCACATTTGTCCCTGACTCCTTGTTGGTAATATTCATCAGACTCCTCGCTATGGGTTAAGTGATAGTGGGATAAGGAGTTGTCCATAAATAACTTCCCGATATCGCGCCGCAATGTTGTTCGTCTTCAAGGCGCAGCAAGGGGCGCATAGCAGCGTTATGTAACTCTTGCTGGAACGCAGAAGACGGACA
>JAUXDV010000027.1 GCA_030620735.1 Gammaproteobacteria bacterium | reverse complement strand
AGATGCGCTTCGCAAGCTCAGCAGCATCCTACATATTACTGCCTGGCACGGGGTTATTGAGATATGACTAAACAGTATCCCTAATTGATATGCTCCAGGATACCGTCCAGCTCTTCCAGCGAATTATAGCTGATGACCAGTCTGCCTTTTCCTTTTGCACCGGATTGCAACTTGACAATGGCTCCAAGCTTGTCACACAACTGCTGTTCCAGCGAGCGAATATTCGGGTCGACGCTCTTCTCTGCTGCAGACGCAGGCTTTGCCTCCAGCCCCTGCAGACGCCGCACCAGCTTCTCTGTTTCGCGCACCGAGAGTCCCGAGCGCACCACCCTGGACGCCGCATCTGACTGCTGCGCACCTTTCAATCCAAGAATGGCGCGCGCGTGTCCCATCTCCAGCTTGCCCTGCTCCAGCAGCCCCTTGGCATCCGCCTCGAGTTCGATCAAACGCAGCAGATTAGTCACTGTTGTACGCGACTTTCCCACAGCCTGTGCAATTTGCTGATGGGTCAATGAAAACTCGTTCAGCAGTCGCTGCAACGCATCCGCCTCTTCAAGCGGATTCAAATCGTCTCGCTGTATATTTTCAATCAGCGCCATCGCCATGGCTGCCTGATCATCAACCTCACGAATCACTACCGGAATCTCATCCAGTCCGGCCTGCTGGGCTGCCCGCCAGCGGCGCTCTCCTGCGATGATCTCGTAGTGATCGTTGACCGGTCGCACAACAATGGGCTGGATGACCCCCTGCGCGGCTATCGAGTCAGCCAACTCACGGAGCTTCTCTTCATCAAAGTTTCTGCGCGGCTGAAAGCGTCCGCGCCTGATTAAATCAATACCAAGTTGATTCTGGCCAGCCGCCGCAGTTGTCGCGGCACCGGCGGAGGCATTAACTTCAGAAACAACCCCGCTCTGAGTTTCTGCGGCCTTCTTCTGCGTGGAAGAGACCCCGGGTTCTGTTTCAGTAGTATCAGGGGCTGCGGATGCCACTCCAAGAAGTGCATCCAGGCCTCTCCCCAATCCTCGTCGCTTTACACTGCTCATACGATCAAACTCACCTGTCAATTTTTGCCATGTCTTCTCAGGATTTCACCGGCAAGCACTGAATATGCTGCTGCGCCCCGCGAAGACCTGTCATAACGCATTACCGGCATTCCATGGCTTGGCGCCTCTGCGAGACGCACATTGCGCGGTATCACGGTGCGATACACTTTATCGCCAAAATGCTCGAGGAGCTGCGCCGAGACATCACTGCCCAGGCGGTTGCGCGTATCATGCATGGTCCGCAGCAGGCCATCAACCTCGAGCTGCGAATTGCGGCTGATCCTGATCTGATCTATCGTCTGCAACAGGGACGACAACCCCTCCAGCGCATAATACTCGGTTTGCAACGGCACAAGCACCCGATCGGCGGCAACCATCGCATTCAGCGTCAGCATGTTCAGCGACGGCGGGCAGTCGATAAGGATGTAGTCATAGCGAGCACGCGCTTCCTGCAGAGCAGCGTCCAGGCGTTTTTCGCGCAGCGAGTCCTCCATCAGGCCCACTTCTGCGGCCGTCAGATCACTGTTTGCAGGCACGATATCAATGCCTGCCTCAGTTTTAACAACCACATCCGCCAGCGGCGGCTGACTCAACAGCAAGTCACAACAGGAGAGTTCCAGACCATCCTTGTCTACACCAACGCCAGTAGTGGCATTGCCCTGTGGATCCATATCGACAAGCAGCACCCGCTGACCCTCATCAAACAGAGCCGTCGCAAGATTGACTGATGTTGTGGTCTTGCCCACACCGCCCTTTTGATTGGCGACAGCAAGAATTATTGCCATGCTATTTTCCTGAAGAGATGTTTTGTCATTGATAGACGATGAAAAATTAGGGTTGCGAAGATCTACACAGCGACTGTCTGCTGCAACGCGGCAGCAGCATAATCGGCAGTGACTTCCGCTTTGCCAATGCCGCGCAATAATACCAGACGCAGTTCACCATTCAGCACTTTTTTATCTACAGACATCAATTCGAGAAATCGTTCCGCACTGATTTCTGCTGGTGGGTCCACCGGCAGATGTGCTTTTAGCAGTAGAGAACGAATACGCTCCTGCTGATCAGCACCCAGCCATCCCATTTGAAAAGACATATCGGCAGCCATGGCCATACCGGCGGCAATCGCCTCGCCATGCAGCCACACTCCATAGCCCATTCCGGACTCGATGGCGTGGCCGAAAGTATGCCCGAGATTCAACAACGCCCGCTGTCCAGCCTCTTTTTCATCAGCGGCAACAATCACCGCTTTGTCACGGCAGGAACGCTCGATCGCATAAACCAGGGCTTCGCTGTCGCGCGCCAGCAGGCGTTCTATATTCGCTTCCAGCCATTCGAAAAACGGCAGGTCATTGATAACGCCATACTTGATGACCTCGGCAAGACCTGCCGAGAGTTCACGCTCAGGCAGGGTATTCAGCGTATCGGTATCTGCAATCACGCAACGCGGCTGGTGAAAGGCGCCGATCATATTTTTACCCAGCGGGTGATTGACTCCGGTCTTGCCGCCAACCGACGAATCAACCTGGGAGAGCAATGTTGTGGGAACCTGCACAAAATCGACGCCGCGCTGATAACTCGCTGCTGCAAAACCCGTCATATCGCCAACGACACCGCCGCCAAGCGCCAGCAGGGTGCAACTGCGGTCAAAACGTGATGACAACAGCGCATCGAAAATCGTATTAAGAACGTCCAGGGTCTTATACTGCTCACCATCCGGCAGGATCACCTGCTTGACGTGAAACCCGCTTAGCGCCTGCAGCACCTTGCCAAGATAGAGAGGAGCAACCGTCTCATTGGTGACCACCATGACCTGCTGCGAACGAATCGAATTGTTATAGCTCTCTGCAGTCGAGATGATTCCGGGGCCGATAATAATCGGGTAGCTGCGTTCACCCAGGTCGACCTCCAGTCTCCTGGCTGTTGCTGACATTACAGGGCGCCCTATAAAGATTCTATTTTGCTGACGATCTCACGCACGACCCCGGAGGCGCCGCGCTGTTCGGTCGAGACAACCAGGTCGGAGATTTCATTGTAGAGAGGCGCTCGAACCTCCATCAATTGCTCCAGCGCCGCTATGGGATCATCCGTGTCCAGCAATGGCCGGTTTTTATCTTTTGCGGTACGCTCATATTGCTGCTGTGTCGAACACTGCAGATAGATGACAAACCCACGTGCGGCAAGATTGCGCCGATTCCCGGCTACCGTCACGGCGCCCCCGCCTGTCGCCAGCACCAGGTGATCTTTTTGTGACAGCTCCTCGATGACCGCCGCCTCACGCTTGCGAAACCCCTCCTCTCCCTCAAACTCGAAGATGGTTGGAATATCCACACCCGTGCGGCGCTGAATCTCTGCGTCACTATCCACAAAATCAAGCTTCAACGTAGCCGCAAGCTGCTTGCCGATAGTGCTTTTACCCGTCCCCATGGGGCCGATAAGAAATATTTTTGTTGGTATTTTCATATGATCATTTTATCAGCACATTATTTCGTAACTTCTCAAAAAGTCCGTGCATTGTTCGAGACGGTGTAGGATGCTGCTGAGGGACGAAGCGCATCGATCGTGGATTCACTCGACAGATGCGCTTCGCAAGCTTAGCAGCATCCTACATAATTGCTGCATTGCACGGGGTTATTGTGATATTACATTATTTCTCATTAAATCCGTGTTTCATTAGCATTTTTTCAGAGCTGGAGAAATTTCTCAATAACCTCGTGTATGATCGCATTTTACTTATATTCACTGACTTATTGGAAAGTTGCGATCGGGGTTGCACCAGCAATCAATATCTTCTACCTTCCGTGCGGCGCAATATTTTCGGCGTCACGAAGACCAGCAACTCCCGCTTGAGATTGTCAGACTTGTTTCTGCGAAACAGGACACCCAAACCGGGGATATTGCCGAGGAACGGAACACTGTCCTTACCCTGGCTTTTTTCCTCTTCAAAAATCCCGCCGAGGACGATAGTCTCGCCATTTCTCACCAGCACCGTCGACTCGACCCTCTTGGTCTCGATCGGAGGCTCGCCACCGGTAATAAATTCCAGAATCGGCCGGTCCTTCTTGATCACCAGGTCCATGATGATATTGTCATCCGGCGTGATATGCGGCGTCACTTCAAGACTCAGCACAGCCTTCTTGAACTGGGTATTGGTTCCGCCAAATGTATTCGATGTCGAATAGGGGATCTCTGTGCCCTGCTCGATCAGCGCCGGGTGCTGGTCGGTGGTCACAACTCTTGGACTGGCAACCACCTCTGCCGTGCCCTCCTGCTCCATCGCTGAGATCTCCAACTGCATCAGGTAAGAGCCCAGCTTGCCGACAAAAAAGTTGATCGCGTTGCCTGCAGGAAATCCCAAAGTCGCGGGAAGGTTAACCGCGAGTGAATCAGGCACCAGCCCTCGAGTTGGGTCACCAAAGATACCGCCATCATCTACACCCGGCAATACTGAATTGCTCCTGGTGCCGTTGGCGCCGAAAATGGTATCGCCGTTTTGCGGTATTCCCAGACCGCCAAAGCGGATGCCGATATCCCTGGCAAAAGTGTCAGTAGCTATCACCACGCGGCTGTCGATCATCACCTGGCGCACAGGGTGATCAAGCCTGGCGATCAGACCTGCGATTTTTCTGATACTGGAGGGAACATCATGGATCAACATTGCATTGGTGCGCTTGTCTACGCCAATGCTGCCGCGCTCCGAGAGGAACAGGTTGGCCTCTGATTTCATCAGTTCAGCCATCTCTTCGGCCTTGGCGTATTTCACCTTGATGATTTTTGTCTGCAGCGGCGCCAGCTGTTCGAGGCTGATCTTTGACTCCGCCTCCAGCCTCTCACGCGCAGTGACTTCGACCGTTGGCGCAATCATCATGATATTTCCCTTCTGGCGCATAGTCAGTCCTTTGGTCTGCAGAATGATATCCAGCGCCTCCTGCCAGCGGACATCCTTTAGGCGGAGTGTGATATTGCCCCCCACCGTGTCGCTGACAACCATGTTAAGGCCGGTAAAATCAGCCAGCAACTGCAATACGGATCGAATTTCAATATCCTGGAAATTCAGTGAAAGACGGCCGCCCGAATCACTCTGCATTTCTGACGCCGGCTCTGCCTCTGTTTCCCCGGCTGATTCTGCATCCGTCGCCTCTGCTGATTGCGCGCTCGCGACCTTTGCATCTGCCGGCTGCGGGCTGCCGATCTCGATGACCAGGGAGTTGTCGTCTGTGCTGATCTCGTAAGGCAACTTCTTATCCAGTTGAGCCACCACACGGGTGCGGCCTGCAGATTCGACAATCCTCACATTCGCAACCCCGCCCTCATTGATTGCATAGATCTTGCTTTCGAGGTCGCTGGCGCCTGCGATATCCACAACAATTCTTGATGGCGAATAGGTCGAGAAACTGGCCGGCAGCGTATCAAACGGCTCACTGGCATCGATCTCAATACGAACAACCCCCTCCGGAGTGACGCGATGAGAGATAGCGGTTAGCGATTGAGCAGCCAACGGCGGCAGTATGAATACAGCCAGCAGGATTGTCAGCAAGAGTTGCCGCCCCCATGCCCGCCGCTTCTGCTGTCGTATCATTGCAATATCACCTGGAATATGCATTTTCTCACCTCTCACTCAAGGAGCTATTTCTGCCCCAGTGCTATTGAAGCCGGGCGTTCAACATATCCGCCCTGGCTGCCATGAATAATCTCGATCAACTCGATGCGATCCTGAAAAATGCCGCTGATGCGTCCATCATTCATCCCCATGTAATTTCCCTGGCGGACGCGAAAAACCATGCGATCCTTTTGAGACTGCACCAGGCCATAGGTGACACCATCCTGCGCAAGAATACCAACCATGCGCAACGCATCCAGCGGATATTGCTCCAACTCCTCCCTGGCGCGTGAGATATCAGGGCGAATGCCGTCCCCCGAGTCAGACTGCTGCTGCTCAACATCGCCTAACAGAAAAGGACTTCTGACTCCACGTTCAGCAGCAGTGTATGCATAGACTTCAACCTGCGGCATCTTTGGCAATGGCTCAACAGGCGCACCCTCTTTCGCTTTGGCCTCGGCAACAAATTTGCGCAAATCATCCGTTCCCTGAACAAGGCATCCGGACAACAGGAGGGTGATCGCGGCTATACAGAATAGCCTCTTCACTGCTCACCACCGTCACCAATATAACGATAGGTTTTTGCGGTTGTCTCCATCAGCAGATCTGCTCTTTTTCCTGTTTTAGTGATTTTGATGTCATGCATGGTAATGATTCTCGGCAGGGCTGCCAGACCGCTGACAAAATCACCAAACTCATGGTAGTCGCCTACGACCTTGATCTTGATCGGAAGCTCCACATAGAAATCTTTCTCCTGCTCACTCAATGGCTGAAACAGCTCAAACTCAAGCCCGGCGGCAAGCCCGGTTTGCGAAACGTCCACGAGCAGGTCGGCGATCTCGCTTTTATCAGGCAGCTGCCTCAACATCTCTGCAAAATCCAGCTTCATCTCTTCCAGCTGCTTTTTGTAGATCTCGAGGTTCAGCACTTTATCCTGCTTGGTCAGAAATTCACTCCTCAGGGCGCCCTCTTCTTTCTGGTAACGCTCCAGCGTCGCAAACTGATCCCTGGTATCAAAATAAAACCAGGCGCCGCCAATCAAAGCCGCCAGCAACAGCATCAGCGCCGCCTTGGCGGGAGCCGGCCAGTTGCCCATATTCGAAAAATCGAGGTTATTCAGTTCCGACAGGTTCATCACTCTGCTCTTTCTTTGGGCGTGTTTGCAAATAGACCAGTCTGAAGTGGCTCAATCCCTGGCTGCCTTTTTTCTCTTTATTGATCAACTGCAGGGAGGGTTTTTGCAGCCAAACCGACTTGTCAACATTATGCATAAGCGCCGAGATCTGTGCATTCGACTGTGCCAGGCCTTTCAACTCGATTCTCGAACCGTTCTGATTGATCGACGATGCCCTGACGCCGTCCGGCATTATTGTGACATTTTCATCCATCAGGTGTACGGATTCCGGCCTGCTCGTCTGCAGCGAACGAATCAGCTCCATGCGCACCATCAACTTCTCGCGCAGCTCATCCAGCTTTTTGATCTCCTGGATTTTTTTATCCACAAGGGCGATTTCATTGCGTAAAAACTGATTGCGCTCTATTTGCTTGTCAATACGATACTGATGAAACATGTGCCACAGTATCCCCAGCACCAGCGTTGCTGCAATCGTCGCGGCCAGCATGCCAAACAGCTCTCTCTGGCGCCGTTTGTTGCGCTCCTCCCGCCATGGAACAAGATTGATTTTTGCCATGTCAGTGCTCCATCGGCATTACAGATATCCCCACAATGCCAGACCGCTGGCCACAGCCAACGCCGGCGCCTGCGCTCTGAGACTATCGATGTCCACTTTTTTGGCAAACTGCATCTTTGCAAAGGGGTCCCAGACCTTGACAGGCAGTGCAAGCTCCTGCTCAACCCGGGAAGCGATCCCCGGCAAGTTAGCGCAACCGCCCACAAGCAAAACCTGTCCGATTGACGCCCCCTCATCTTTTGCCTGGTAAATCTGCAACGCTCCCCGCAGCTCCTGGGTGAGACGCTTGACAAATGGCTGAATCACCATCTCCTCATAACCGGCCGTGTTTGAGCCATGACACTTCTGCCTCTCGGCCTCATCGTAACCGAGACCATAGGCTCCCTGGATATCTGATGTCAGTTGACCACCGCCAATCGCATATTCTCTGGTTTGCACCATTTTACCATGGTGCAACACATGCACATCCATCGCCCTGGCGCCAATATCGGCAATGACAGTGTTGGAATCCATGCTCGCAGATGCATCATCCTGCATCAACAACTGGCAGCAATGCTCGACAGCATAAGGTTCGGCATCGACAACCTCGGGAATCAGGCCGCCCACCTCAAGCGCATTCATGAGATCATCGACAACATCGCCGCGCGACGCCGCAAGCAGCACATCCACTGAATCAGCATTTGCTGCATTGACGCCAAGCACGTCAAAATCATAACGGACTTCGTCAATATGCTGGGGAATATACTGATCCGCCTCCAACGCAACCATCGCCTCCATCTCGGATTCACTCAACCCTGCCGGCAGTTGGATCACTCGTGAAATTATAGACGATCCGGACAGGGCCGTAGCAGCCCGTTTTGCCGTAGTGCCGCTGCGTGCAACCACATCGCGGATGGCGTCGCCAACGACCCCGGGGTCATTGATGCGTTTCGATTCAACAACTCCCTCGGGAATCGCAGTCATCGCAAATGCCTCGACCTTGTATAGCCATTGTCCGCGTACACTGGTGCGACTGACTTCCACCAGCTTGACCGCCGAGGAGCTGATATCAATGCCTAACAGTTTTTTGGATGATCTGGAGAATAGTCCCACGCAATACCTCTAAGCGACACACAGAAATCAGACCTGGATCAAGGAGCCTGTTCGCAGCAAAGCTGGAGAGTTTATACAACAGACGCAGCAATCACTTCTGACAGCATCGAAGAATCTCCTGAATGTTAAACAATTCAGCAAACATTTCAAGTTATAAATATCGATACGCGTCACTTTGCTGCGATTTCTGCTGTGCTGCGGCTCATCAACAGCTGCTCGAGCTGCTGTAGCCGCTGCGGCGTTCCAACATCAATCCACTCGCCCTCGAGCAACTGACCACCGACGCGATGCTGCTGCATCGCCTTTCTCAACAGCGGAGCCAGCGGGAATTTACCACTCTGGCAACCATCAAACAGCGCCTTGCGATAGAGGCCGATTCCACTATAGGTCAGTTTATGACCCCCGGTTTCAGAAACACGCCCTTCAGCAAGTTGAAAGTCGCCGCCAGGATTATGCGACGGATTATTCACCAGCAACAGATGCGCAAGGTCGTTGTCGTCCATCGACAAAGAGGCAAAATCCACTTCGGCAAAGACATCCCCGTTGATCACCATAAAAGGGTCGCTCAGCAACGGCAGCGCCCTGTAGATGCCGCCGCCCGTCTCCAGCGCATCGGTTTCTGCAGAATAGCGAATATCAAGATTCCAGCGGGAGCCGTCTCCCAGCGCTTGCTCAATCTGTTCACCTAACCATGCATGATTAATGACAATCTGATGGAATCCGGCAGTTGCAAACTCCTCCAGATGGTGAGCGATGAGTGGTTTGCCAACGACAGAGAGCAGCGGCTTCGGCGTTGTATCTGTCAGCGGGCGCATGCGCTCGCCACGACCTGCGGCGAGCAACATGATAGTGGGGGACTGCTCCACTACTATTTTTTCATGGAAGCAAAAAATTCTGCATTGGTCTTGGTTGTCTTGAGCCTGTCGAAAAGAAATTCCATCGCAGCCAGTTCATCCATTGGATGCAAAATTTTGCGCAGAATCCACATCTTCTGCAACTCATCCTGCTTCATCAGCAGATCTTCACGGCGCGTTCCCGAGCGGTTGATATGGATTGCAGGAAAAATGCGTTTTTCTGCAATACGTCGGTCCAGGTGGATCTCGCTGTTGCCGGTGCCCTTGAACTCCTCATAGATGACGTCATCCATGCGTGAACCGGTATCCACCAGTGCGGTCGCAAGAATCGTCAGCGAGCCACCCTCTTCAACATTACGTGCGGCGCCAAAAAAACGCTTGGGACGATGCAGCGCATTGGCGTCCACACCACCGGTCAATACCTTGCCGGAGGATGGAATGACCGTATTGTAAGCGCGCGCCAGGCGGGTGATGGAATCCAGCAGGATCACCACGTCCTTTTTATGCTCGACCAGACGCTTGGCTTTTTCGATGACCATCTCGGCAACCTGCACATGCCTGGTCGCCGGCTCATCGAAGGTAGAAGAGACCACTTCGCCACGCACTGAACGCGCCATCTCGGTAACCTCTTCCGGGCGCTCGTCGATCAGCAATACAATCAGGTAGCATTCGGGATGGTTGCTGGCGATGCTTTGCGCAATAGTTTGCAGCATCATGGTTTTACCGGCCTTTGGCGGTGAAACAATCAGCCCTCGCTGCCCCTTGCCAATTGGCGCCACCAGGTCGATGATGCGCGAGGTGATGTCCTCTGTACTGCCATTTCCCTGCTCAAGCGTTAGCTGCTCATTGGGAAACAGGGGAGTGAAATTTTCAAACAGTATTTTGTGCTTGGCATTTTCAGGCTTGTCAAAATTGATGGCATCAACTTTCAACAGCGCAAAATAGCGCTCGCCATCCTTCGGCGGGCGAATCTTGCCGGCAATGGTATCCCCTGTGCGCAGGCTGAAGCGCCGAATCTGGCTGGGAGAGACATAGATGTCATCAGGACCGGCTAGATAGGAGCAGTCTGCGGAGCGCAAAAAACCGAAGCCATCCTGCAGGATTTCCAGTACGCCGTCCCCATGGATATCCTCACCCTTCTTGGCGTGCTTCTTGAGAATGGAAAAAATCACATCCTGTTTGCGCGAACGTCCGGTGTCGGGAATTTTCATACTGCGGGCCATATCCACGAGTGCGGGAATTGGCATTTGCTTGAGTTCAGTCAGATTCATATTCGGTCTATCATGATGAGAGGTTATGCGATATCAGCGCATACGAAAGAGCGCTGAGTGGTGAATGAATGGCTTATACGGATTTATTATTGCTTGAGGGGTTACTGCTGATGAATGATGCTTCAGCAGTACGCAACAACAGCTCCTGTCGTCTGCACATTGCCATGGATTTATTTTTCAAATGCTACTGTCAATAAATGCTGTTAATTGTGATTTTGACAATGCGCCGACTTTCGTCGCTTCAACCTCACCTGCCTTGAATAGCATCAGCGTGGGAATACCGCGGATACCAAAGCGGGGGGGAGTACCCGGATTATCGTCGATATTTAATTTGACGACTTTCAGCTTTCCCGCATATTCGCCGGCAATCTCTTCAAGCGCAGGAGCAATGGTCTTACAGGGACCACACCATTCAGCCCAGTAATCGACCAGCACAGGCTCACCTGCATTTAATACTTCCTGTTCAAATGAGTCATCAGAGACTTCAGTAATATGTTCACTCACAAAGAGTTCTCCACTTGTTTTTGTATTCTGGAATAGTCATACAGGAGTTGTCGCCGTAAGTTTTTCGACTTGATAGATTGAACAACGCGGGTAGCATCCAGCTAATAGGAACCAGTCCGGGGGGAATAGGAAACCTGTTGCGATAAAGCCATTTTGGCAGGATTATCCGGGAAGTTTTTAATGGACAACTCCTAAGAGTCCGCTATTTGATCGCAATCACTCCCTGATTGCAAGTAATTTGTTACTATTTGTTGTTACTCGGCAAAAAGATCCGAGAAAAAGAGCTTCATCCTCTCCCATGAGTCGAAATCAGACTGCGCATCATATTTCAGATTTTCAATGCCGAAAGCCGCCGCATCCGGGTTGCTAAATCCGTGGCGCACGTCTCCGCCAAATATAACAAACTCCCAGTCTGCCTGTGACTCCTGCAGCTTCGCCTGAAAGTTCTGCACTACCTCAGGAGCCACAAAATTATCGGCCGCTCCATGAAACGCCAGTATCCTGGCGCTTATCCTGCCTTTTGCTTCTGCCGGCGCCGCAGGCAATGCCCCGTGAAAACTCACCACGCCCAGCACCTCATTTCCTGAATAAGCGAGCTGGAATACTGTGGCACCGCCAAAGCAGTAGCCAATTGCAGCCAACCGCTTCTCATCGACCATGCCACTCTGTTTCAACTGCAGCACTCCCAGTGACGCACGCTCACGCCAGCCTTCGACATCCGTGGTAATCTCCTGCATCCACTCCTGAGCCTGCGCTGGCTTGTCAGTCACCTTGCCATCGCCATACATGTCGGCGGCAAATGCCACATAGCCCAGTTCAGCCAGCATTGTTGCGCGTTTTTTAGCGTAGTCGTTCAACCCCCACCACTCATGCACCACCAGCACGCCGGGGCGCTTTCCGTCGATGGCGTCATCCCAGTAGAGATAACCGGTCAGCTGCTCGTCATCATGCTGGTAGTGAACCGCTTTCGACTTGACTTCAGCGACTGCAGGCGCTGCCAGCAACAGCATCAACAGAGTGACAACAATTTTATACATTTTCATTCTCCATAAGATTGATCCTTTTGGTTCGCTGGTTTTGCTGCAAACTGCCGACTGACGACTGCAAACTTTGTGGTGTCACACCGGCTCGACTTTTAATATCGCGGCATCTGCTCCAACCACCCTGACGCTTGCTCCCGCTTCGCAGTCCGGCCCTTCGACTTTCCAGTTGCTCTCGCCGACACGCACCCGTCCACTGCCGTTTATGATGGGAGACTCGACAATGAATACTTTTCCAACCAGTTCGTCACCACGCAAACCCAGCAGCGGTTGATCGCTTTGGATCGGATTACGCCGGAACCACAGACGCGCCGCAGTGATACTGACGACACTGAGGATAGCGAAAACAAAAAACTGTGTTTCCCAACTCAGGCCGGGAACAAAAAACAGGATAACACCGGTTACACCCGCCCCGATCCCCATCCACATAAAAAACGCAGCCGGGGAGAAGATTTCGAGGATCAGCAGAAGCAGACCCAGAACCCACCAATGCCAATAGTGCAAATGATCAAACAGACCCTCCATCACTGCTCCTTTTTGGCTGCAAAGACTTCTTTGGTGATTTCGCCGATCCCGGCGATGGAGCCAATCAGGCTGGTAGCCTCCAGCGGCAGCATCACGATCTTCTGGTTCTCGGCAGTACCAATCGCCTTCAATGCGTCGGTATATTTTTGCGCGACAAAGTAGTTGATGGCGCGGCTGTCACCGACTTTGATCGCTTCAGAGACCATCTGCGTTGCTTTCGCCTCCGCCTGCGCCAGACGTTCACGCGCCTCGGCCTCGCGAAATGCCGCTTCACGCTGGCCCTCGGCATCGAGAATCTGCGACTGCTTCTGCCCCTCCGCCACCAGGATATCCGCCTGGCGTGTTCCCTCGGCCTCAAGAATCTGGGCGCGCTTGTCGCGTTCCGCCTTCATCTGGCGCGCCAT
>JAUXDV010000255.1 GCA_030620735.1 Gammaproteobacteria bacterium | reverse complement strand
TGGTCGACATCTTCTGCATATTTTTGAAAAAAACCGATGTGATCGAGACGCTGGGCGCACTCATCGCGCTGATGATCTGTTGATGCCTGGTGCAATGCCAGATTGTCACTGCCTGATGTGAGATAGGCATTCTGTCCATCGGGCCGCCATTCGACTTCCATGCCCATGAGGCTGGTATAAAAGGTTACGCAGGCTTCAAGATCACGTACGAACAACGCCACATGGCGCATACCAAAACCTGTGTCAGGACGTTTCACAGGTTCACGATCTCGTAGTCATGGGTGATTGTGGCTGTCTTTTCAAGCATGATCGATGCAGAACAGTATTTTTCAGCGCTGAGAGCGATTGCACGCTGGACATGCTTTTCATTCAGGTTCCTGCCCTGGATGACAAAGTGGGCATGAATTGCGGTGAACACCTTTGGTTCGGCCTCCGCGCGTTGTGCTTCTCACTGAACCTCGCAGGCGGTGATATCCTGGCGGCTCTTGCGCAGCATCATCATGACATCGAATTCGGTGCAGCCGCCCATGCCCAGCAGCAGCATCTCCATCGGCCGCATGCCGAGGTTGCGGCCGCCATGATCCGGAGGACCATCCATCACGATGGCGTGTCCGCTGCCTGATTCTCCAACCATCAGGGCCCCTTCCACCCATTTAACGCGTGCTTTCATGATTTTTCATTCTCTCTTTGTTTAATGCAGTCTGATATTTGCTATGCCGTCTGCATAAATGGCGGTAAAATCCAGCAGTGATCGATGCGCTTCGTTTCCCGGCGTATTCTGTAGACGGGTGTCGTTGCCTGCAGATTGAAAGATAGCAGTCAGCATAGTCTAATACTAAATAATTAAAGTGTCAGCGAACTTTTATAGAGAATAACTTTATGGCTACTTATGCAATTGGAGACATTCAGGGCTGTTATGACGAATTGCAGCGCCTGCTGGAATTAATCCAGTTCGATCCGACCGCTGACCATTTGTGGTTTGTCGGCGACCTGGTCAATCGTGGGCCAAAATCGACCCAGGTGCTGCGTTTCATCAAGGGGTTGGGCGACAGGGCCATTACGGTGCTGGGTAATCATGACTTACACCTGCTGGCTGTCGCTATTGCCGGGCGTCGCCCCAAACCCGGCAGCAGCCTGGAGGGGGTGCTAAACGCTCCGGACAGAGAGGAGTTGCTCGAGTGGCTGCGCTTTCGCCCCTTGATGCATGTTGACCGGGGCATTAATTTCAGCATGATGCATGCAGGACTGCCCCCGCAATGGAGTATTGCGCAGGCTCGCAAGCATGCTGCTGAAGTCGAATCTGTATTGCGTCACAAAAAACGTCACAGAAAGTTTTTTGCCGCCATGTATGGAGATAAACCTGATCGATGGAGTGATGATCTGCAGGGGATGGATCGGCTGCGCTTTATTACCAACTGTTTCACGCGCATGCGCTACTGCACCAAAAAGGGGAAACTCGTACTCAATGAAAACGGACCGTTGGGATCCCAGCGCAAGAATCTGCTGCCGTGGTTTATGGCTCCTCAAAGGCGCAGCGCTCGTGACAGGATTGTTTTCGGCCACTGGTCAACGCTGGGTTATATGGCAGGGAGTAAGCTCTGGTCACTGGATACCGGTTGTTTGTGGGGCGGGCAGTTAACGGCGCTTCGTCTTGAAGATCAGAGGCCATTTTTTCTCAACTGTCCCGGAAAAAGAAAGCCCGGAAAATGAGAAGAGATGTTTTAAATGAGCCTCTTGCAAAACTCCAAAATTCGTCATTCCGGCAAAGGCAGGAATCTATAGAATCAACCACTTGCAGATCGAGAAAGTAACTTCTCAATAACCCCATGCAACAGTACATGTCATTTCGACCGAAGGGAGAAATCTTGAATTTGTTCGCTCTATCCAGTGCTTTCAGGTTTCTCCCGATGGTCGAAATGACAACATAGCGAATAATGGCGTGGTATAGACTAAAACGGACGAATAATGTGGTCAGGTCATATGGATCTGTTGGGCACGAGGCGCATCACACCATGCAAATGAGCTAATCATTGTATTTCCCGGGCAACCTTCTCAGAACAAGTGCAGGGCGTAGCTTCCCTTTTTGACTTAGGCAACATCTTGATACTATCAACTATTTTCTTTGGGATGCTCATTAAAGTGGACCCCTGAGTCAAGACAATTATTCTGATCTGCATCTCTATTCTATACATTCAAATCTCTCTTTATAGACTCGAACCAGCTTGTACTAACTACTCAACAAGCAAGCCTCACTCCAGATTTTCGACATACTTTGATGGAACTCTCTCATCTTCATGTTACCAAACTTGATATGAATGACTCTTGGAGGAGGATTGCTAAATATCACGAGGTCTGAAAAATCTGCATCTTTGGTAACAATCGTTAAGTGACGATCTTTTGCGTAGCGCCAAATTTCGCTATCTTTCATTTCATCATTTATCTGAACTACATGTTGAAATTCCTCTCCGGACCATAAAGAAAAGTATCGAGGAAGATTTGCATCTATCAGATACTTCTTCATTAGGCGATGTCTTTGAGAACATACTTATGGCCCATAAGTTGGCTGGCAAAATTCAGACAGGCATGTATGTCATCCGCCTCCAATGATGGATACTGATGCAATATCACCTTTTCTGACTCCCCTGAACTCAAAAACTCAAGAATGGTCTGAACAGTCACCCTTTTCCCCCTGATAGTTGGCTTCCCATTACAGATGTCTGGATCAATGGTGATTCTACCACTGACAAATTGTGTTGCATGAATGGTCATGTTATTGCCTCTATGGGTTACTCGTATTCAACATATCATCAAAGGGTTTTCTGCTCTACAGTATAGCAGTTTTCAAGATTTAGTTGGCAGTTGCAGTATCTTCGCCGCAACCTGAAGCACATAGACGCTTTGCTGGATTATTTTCCGCAGGGAACGCCACTGCCTTTGCCACGTTGGCTGCTCTACCGTTACTGGGTTATCCAGCATCTCTTTGTGCAACAGTGGGAGATGTATCGTAACAAGAGCCGTCGCTGCTATAGACAGTTAGAGCCTCTTGCAAAACCCCGGAACATTGTCATTTCGACTGAAAGGAGAAATCTTAAGCCATTGATAAATAAGATTTCTCACATTCGTTCGAGATGACAAAACTCACTATTAGCGAGTTTTGCAAGAGGCTCAGTTATAATGACAAGATTATCGATTTCTTGAAAAATGTCGTGTCCTAACAGCTTTTTACATTTTCTCTGTGAATCGAGATAGACAGTTCTGTCTATCACAGCTAGAGGTAAACAGAGT
>JAUXDV010000136.1 GCA_030620735.1 Gammaproteobacteria bacterium | reverse complement strand
TGAGTGACCAACATCTTTACAGATGAGTCAGGTTTTACAAGAAACTCTCTCGCTAAGACCGCCAAGGGCGCAAAGGTTTTTCTTGGCGTTCTTTGCGTCTTTGCGAGAGAAAATTTTTTTCATGCCTTGTCAGTATGAGGCATCGTCTCGCTATATATCCACACCATCCTGGCGAAACATTTCGCGGATGCCGCGAATTGCCTGGCGGGTTCTCTGTTCATTTTCGATCAGGCTGAAGCGCACATGATCATCCCCGTGCTGGCCGAAGCCTATCCCCGGAGAGACCGCCACCCTCGCATCACTGATCAGTTTCTTGCAAAACTCCAGTGATCCCAGATGCTGGTAATGCTGCGGGATTTTCGCCCACACGAACATGGTTGCCTTGGGTTTTTCAACCTTCCAGCCAACACCATTCAATCCCTCACACAGCACGTCGCGCCGGCACTGATACATGTTGCGGATCTCCTCAACACAATCCTGCGGCCCCTCGAGCGCAGCAATTGCAGCAACCTGAATCGGTGTGAAAGTGCCGTAGTCGAGATAGGATTTGATTTGCGCCAGCGCTCCGACCAGCGTCTTGTTGCCGCACATAAAGCCAACGCGCCAGCCGGGCATATTATAACTCTTGGAGAGAGAAAAGAACTCCACTGCAATCTCATCGGCCCCGGGCACTTGCAGTATGGATGGCGCCTTGTAACCGTCGAACACGATATCTGCGTAGGCGATATCATGCACTACCCAAATATTGTGCTCTTTGGCAATCTCGATGACGCGTTCAAAAAAATCGAGTTCGACACAATGGGTTGTCGGGTTTCCGGGGAAATTAATGACCAACATTTTCGGCAGAGGCCAGGAGTCGACAATCGCATTTTTCAACTCTTCGAAGAAATCGACGTCCGGCGTCATCGGAACATGGCGCACATCCGCTCCGGAAATGACAAACCCCCAGGGATGGATTGGATAGGCAGGATTGGGAACCAGCACCGAGTCGCCCGGCCCCATACAGGCCAGCGCCAGATGCGCCAGTCCCTCCTTGGAGCCGATAGTGACAATCGCCTGGGTTTCCGGGTCGAGGTCCACGTCAAAGCGATTTTTATACCAGTTGCAGATCGCTTTGCGCAGACGCGGTATCCCTTTAGACTGGGAATAGCGATGCGTATCCTTGCGATTCGCTGCTTGCGTCAACTTGTCGACAATATGTTGGGGGGTCGGCTGATCAGGATTCCCCATGCCGAAATCGATGATGTCCTCACCCCGCGCACGCGCTTCCGCCTTGAGTGCATTTACAATTGCAAATACATAGGGCGGAAGCCGCTTGATACGGCGAAACTCTCCCATTTCAGGTGTAGACACTCAAAACCTCTTGATATAATCAGCGTGAAAGATGACAAAGTACCGGAGTGTCCGGAAAAATTCAATCACGTAAGCATAGAATTTGATGATTCATGAAATTTAACTTTGTACAAAGCGGCGGATTCACCATAGACAGTTATCAGCCTGGAGAGATCCAGGTCAATGGAAAATGCTATCAGCACAGTATTATCGTCACTCCGGAAAGCTGCGCACCCTGGCAAATCGAGCGCATTGAAGAACTCCAATCCGAGCACTTCAGTTTCATTGCAGAACATACACCGGATATCCTGTTGCTGGGGACAGGTGTGACCCAGCAATTTCCGCCGATGCAGCACTATGCCGAACTGATCAGCCTCGGTATTGGTGTCGAAATCATGCACTCAGCCGCTGCAGCAAGAACCTATAACCTGCTGCTGGATGAAGGGAGAGACGTCATCGCAGCGATTATTGTCTAAAGCCATGGTATAATTTATTAGTTGAGAGTGCATTGGAAAGCACCACTGTTTTCCAATTTACTCTCCATTATTATCAGCTTTACTTATCTGTCTCACTTATCTGTCTCTTAAGAGGATTTATCTATGTCTAAAAAGCACCCCGTTGTTGCAGTGACCGGCTCTTCAGGCGCCGGCACCACCACCGTTAAACGCGCTTTCGAACATATTTTTGAGCGTGAAAATATCAATCCCGCCGTTGTCGAAGGCGACAGTTTCCACCGCTATGACCGTGCAGAGATGAAGGTGAAAATGGAGGAGGATCATCTCAGCCATTTTGGCCCCGAGGCCAATCGCTTCGACAAGATCGAAGAGCTTTTCAAGGTTTATGGTAAAACCGGCGGTGGCAACAAACGCTACTATCTTCACAGCGTCGAAGAGGCCGCCGAGCACAATGAGCGCCTTGGCATTGATAAAAACCCCGGAGAGTTCACCCCCTGGGAAGAGATTCCCGCCGGCACTGATCTGCTTTTTTACGAAGGCTTGCATGGGCTTGTCAAGACTGATGAACACGACCCTGCAAAGCATGTTGACCTGGGTATTGGCGTTGTGCCTATCGTCAATCTCGAGTGGATTCAGAAAATTCACCGTGATGCCGCCGAGCGTGGTTACTCTGCGGAGGCAACTGTCGATACCATCCTGCGTCGTATGCCGGATTACATCAATCACATCACCCCGCAATTCTCACGCACCGACATCAACTTCCAGCGTGTGCCGACTGTAGATACATCACACCCTTTTATCACGCGTGACATTCCGACTCCTGATGAGAGTTTCGTGGTCATCCGCTTTGCTGATCCACAGAGATTCAATATCCATTTCCCCTCTCTGCTCGCCATGATCTCTGATTCATTCATGTCACGGCGCAACTCGATCGTCGTTCCAGGCGGAAAGATGGGCTTCGCCATGGAGATCATCCTGGCCCCCGTCATTGAGCACATGATGGATAAAGCACATTAAACGCTTTTGACATTCACATAGAAAAAGGCGGCTGTAATGCCGCCTTTTTTCGTGACTAAAGCTATGTCCGAAATAGGAGATCAATGAACCGCAGATGCACACAAATAAACACAGATATTTAAGACATCCCTTAATCTGTGTTTATCTGTGTGCATCTGTGGTTAAAAAAAGAAAATCGCTGATCAAGCTTAGGCTTGCTGGTCCAACGCCGCCCTGATCTGCCGTTCGATGCCCTGCATATCAAGTCCTGCTTCCTGCAGCTGCTGCTGCTGTGTCGCCTGCTCGATGAAGCGGTCGGGCAATCCCAACTGCAGCAAATTGCTGCCGATTCCGGCATTGTTGAGGTATTCAGCAATTGCAGAGCCCGCCCCGCCCTGCACCATGTTCTCCTCGACAGAGACCAGCAGCTGGTGCGATGACGCCAGCTCCTTAACCAGCGCCTCGTCCAGCGGCTTGATGAAGCGCATATTGGCAACGCTCGCATTGAGACTTTCCGCCACCTGCTGCGCTACAGCCACCATGCTCCCAAATGCCAGGATAGCGACCTGTTCTCCCCGGCGCACCACCTCGCCCTTTCCCAGCGGCAGGGTTTCCAGTGCTTCAGTCTCAATCGCGCCCGAACCGCCGCCGCGGGGATAGCGAACCAGCGCCGGCCCTGCATATTCATAGGCGCTCTGCAGCATGCGTCGGCACTCCGCCTCATCCGCAGGGGCCATGACAACCAGGTTCGGCACTGTTCTGCAGAAACCCAGGTCGAAAACACCGGCATGCGTCGCGCCATCTGCCCCGACTTCTCCCGCCCTGTCGACAGCAAATGTGACATCCAGATTCTGCAGCGCAATGTCGTGGATGAGCTGATCATAGGCGCGCTGCAGGAAGGTCGAATAGATCGCAACGACAGGCTTCAGGCCCTCGCAGGCCATACCGGCGGCAAACGTCAGCGCATGCTGCTCGGCAATACCGACGTCGTGATAACGCTGTGGAAACTCTTCGGCAAAGGCCACCAGACCGGAGCCCTCGCACATTGCCGGAGTCACAGCGTGAAGACGTTCGTCGCTGTGAGCAGCAGCGCAGATCCAGTCGCTGAATACGCCAGTGTAACTCTTGCCAGAGGTGCTTTTTTCAAGCTTTCCTGTAATCGGATTAAATGGCGTCACGCCATGAAATGTGACCGGCTTCTCTTCGGCATGCTCATAGCCTTTCCCCTTTTGCGTAACAACATGCAAAAAACGAGGCCCGCTCATTTTGCGCATATTGGAGAGCGTATCCATCAGCATCGGCAAATCGTGCCCATCAACGGGGCCGATATAGTTGAAGCCAAGCTCTTCCCAAAGTGTACCCGGAAGCATCATGCCTTTCATGTGCTCTTCCCAGCGATCAGCAAAATCACGCAGGTTAGGCGTACGTTGCAGCACTGAGCGCCCCTTGTTTTTTACCTTGTTATAGAAACGGCTTGAGAGCACCCGCGAGAGATAGGTGCTGACAGCGCCAACAGGGTGGGAAATCGACATATCATTATCATTCAGGATCACCAGCAGGTCGATGTCACTGATCGATCCGGCATGGTTCAATGCCTCGAATGACATGCCTCCGGTCAGGGCGCCGTCACCAATCACCGCGATTGCATGACGATTATCCTGCGCCTGACGGGATGCAATCGCCATACCCAGCGCGGCGCTGATCGATGTGCTCGAATGGCCGGTTCCAAAAGTATCGTATGCTGACTCCTCACGGCGGGGAAACCCGGAGAGACCGTCTTTGACGCGCAGGCGGCTCATCATGCTGCGCCTGCCGGTAAGGATTTTGTGCGGGTAGGCCTGGTGCCCGACATCCCACACAATGCGATCTTCGGGAGTCTGAAAAACAGCGTGCAATGCAACTGTCAGCTCGACGACACCGAGCCCGGCTGCAAGATGGCCGCCGGTTCTGGAGATGCTGTGTATCAGAAATTGGCGCAATTCATCACACAACTGCAGCAGTTGCTCTTCATCGAGCAGGCGCAATTCAGCTGGATCATTGATGCTCTCCAGCAGGGTAAACTGTTGTGGGAGTGATGAATCGTTCACTGGTTTTTTACGAATGTTTTGACACGGATTTCGGCTATTCTACCAGTTATCATCATCTGAGGTTGCCGCTGAATCATTCAGTTACGGCAACAGGAAGCTGATCACGACTTGCATTGATTCAAATCAAAAAAATATCGTCATAAACAATAGCGGCAGCAGTGACTTTCGACTAACATCTTCACCATCTGCTTTCTAAATATAATGGATCAGCCACCATGATCAAAAACCCCATCATCATTGACGGCAATCATGCCGCCGCATTGATCGCCCATCAAACCAATGAAGTGATTGCCATCTACCCGATTACACCGTCATCGCCAATGGGTGAACTCTCAGATGAATGGTCTTCCAATGGCAAGAAAAATCTGTGGGGCGCCATTCCTGAAGTGATCGAGATGCAGAGCGAAGGGGGAGCCGCCGGCACTGTACACGGCGCATTGCAGGCTGGTGCATTGACCACCACATTCACCTCTTCCCAGGGGCTGTTGTTGATGATCCCCAACATGTACAAGATAGCCGGTGAACTGACGCCAACTGTGTTCCATGTCGCCGCCCGCTCACTGGCGGCGCAGGCTCTGTCGATCTTTGGCGATCACAGCGACGTCATGGCGATACGCCCTACCGGCTTTGGCATGCTGTCATCCAACTCTGTGCAGGAGGCGCTCGACATGGCGTTGATTTCACAGGCGGCAACTCTGGAGTCACGCATCCCGATCGTACATTTTTTCGATGGTTTCCGCACCTCCCACGAGGTCTCCAAAATCGAGAGCATCGCGGATGAGACCGTGCGCGCCATGATCGATGATGA
>JAUXDV010000086.1 GCA_030620735.1 Gammaproteobacteria bacterium | reverse complement strand
CCCCTGCTGCTGGGTGGCTGCACCCAGAAATCGCCTGGCGTGGATCTCGACCGGGTCATGAAAATCACTACGGAAAGCATGCAAAGATATGAGCAGACAAATCTGAGCGGGGTCAAAGGTGAGATGGATGACCTGGCACTGGCGCAATTCAGCCGGGATCTGGCGGATGATCTGCGCATGGCGCAGCCTCCTCTCTATACAAGCCCGATTGGTATTGTGGTTGCGAAAGACGGCTCGATACAGGGCTACAATGACAAGAATGGCAATTATGTCAGGGAGACAGGTGAAGGGGATCTCTTCAAAATCGAGATAGACAGCCAGAACAATCGCATCATTGCTTCCAATGACGGTGTCGTGCGTGAGCAGGGAATGGGCATGGGAGGCGGTTTGATGATGGGCATGTTGATGGGCAGCATGTTGAGCCGTCAGAGCGCCGCCGGCATCAGGCCGGGTGCATTCAACAACAAACGCGCCACGCCGAAACCACGCGCCAGGACCAGCAGCGCCCGCTCACGCGCCGGTTCTGGAAGTTTCTCCTCCGGAAAGTAGTCCCGCAGCTTTTTAAAAGAACAATAAACCACGAAATACACGAAAAGCACGAACAACTGGTTTGTTTCTGTTAACTCTTTTTCGTGTGTTTTGTGTTTTTCGTAGTCAATTCCTTTTCTTTCTCATCTCCCCATGCCTCGACAACCCATCCAGGACTACAGCCGGCTGACATCGAAACAGACCGGCATTCTGCTGATCTCGATTTTGATCGTCGCCCTGTGCGGCATTGCCTATCAGTTGATCATCAGCAGTGTCTCCAGCTACCTGCTGGGAAACAGCGTTTACCAGTTCTCCATGACCATCGGCTTTTTTATGTTCGCCATGGGCGTGGGTTCTTTTCTCACCAGGCTGCTGGGCGATGACCTGATCCGCAATTTTATCAGCATCGAGATAGCGCTCTCCCTGGTTGGCGGGGTATGCAGCCTGTTGCTGATGATCGTCTTTCCCCAGGCGCGGGTGCTGTACGAGACTGTGATGTACAGTCTGATTCTGATTATCGGCGCCCTGGTCGGCATGGAAATCCCCATCCTCACTGCCATACTTGCGCAAAAGCAGAAGATCCGTGACTCCATCGCCAATGTGATGTCCTTCGACTATCTGGGTGCGCTGGTGGGGGCAGTCGCCTTCCCGTTGTTTCTGCTGCCTCATCTGGGCCTGATTCGCTCATCATTCGCCATCGGGCTGATCAACAGTTTTATCGCATTGATCAATATCTTTGTGTTCCGCAAGTATCTCAAACGTCCCGGGTTGTTCATGGGGATTGCCCTGTCGGTCACTTTTCTACTGGTTGCATTTCTGCTGTATGGATCTGCACTGACGCGCTTTGCCGAAAAACATCTCTATTTTGACGACATCATTTATCAGCAGCAGACGCCGTATCAAAAAATTGTCGTCACCAGATCTACGGCCAGCGGGGATACCCGGCTCTATATCGACGGGCATATCCAGTTCTCCTCGCGTGACGAGTATCGCTACCATGAGGCGCTGGTGCATCCGCTCATGTCGATAGCGGGCAGCAGTGAGCATGTACTGATCCTTGGAGGGGGGGATGGACTGGCTGCCAGGGAAGTCCTCAAGCACAAGGATGTCAGGACGATTCATCTGGTCGATATCGATCCCGAGATGACGCAGATCAGCAAACAGCTGCCGGTGCTTTCAAGCATGAATGCGAACAGCCTGGATGATCCCAGAGTCAGTGTCTTCAATGACGATGCTTTCTCGTTTATCAATCAGCCCGGGTTGTTGTATGACCGGGTGATCATCGATATGCCGGATCCACACAATGAAGCGATCAACAAGCTCTATTCACGCGAGTTCTACACCATGATTCGCAGGCGTATGACGCCGCAGGGAGTGCTGGTGACGCAAAGCTCTTCACCTTTTTTTACACGCAGGACCTTCTGGTGCATCGAGCAGACACTGGCCTCGGTGTTTGAGCATACGCTCAGCTATCACATCACCATCCCCTCGTTTGGCGTTTGGGGTTTCAACATGGCGCGCAACGGCGCTGCGCTGCCGCGTGACTACAATTTTGAGATTCCAACCCGTTATCTCGACAAAGCCGTCATGGATGCAGCGCTGATCTTCGGCAAGGATACGCAGAAACTGGCATCACCGGTCAATTCAATCCTGGAACCAAAGTTGTATCAGCTCTACATCGAGGATTTGAAAAGCTAGTGCCCTCACCCCGGCCCTCTTCCGGAGTGAGAGGGGTGTGTAGGATGTGCTGAGGTACGAAGCGCATCAATCGCGAACGATGCGCTTCGCAAGCTCAGCAGCATCCTACGGAGGGTGTTTTTCAGCGGGTTCAATGCCCCGCATAGAGCGCATCAATTTCATCCTTGTGCTGCTCAAGGATAACGCCGCGCTTCAGTTTCAGGGTGGGAGTCAGCATGCCGTTTTCAACGCTCCACTCATCGTCGACCAGGGCGATGCGCTGTACCCTGGCGTAGCCGGGGAAATCGGCAAGAGAGTGATTCACGATAGCCAGCAGATGTGTCATCATTTCTGAATCCCTGGTCAGCGCCGCGCCCGTGGCGGTGATGCCGAGCATTGCCGCCAGCTTGTTGAACTCATCCATATCCGGGACGATCAGCGCCGAGAGATAGGGGCGGGCATCACCGATAATCAACACCTCCTTGATCACGGCCTGCGTTGCAATTGCCAGTTCAATGTCGCCGGGCGCTACTTTCTCGCCGTTGGACAGCACCAGGATCTCCTTTAGCCTGCCGATGATATAGAGATGCCCCTCGTCGTCAAAACGGCCCTTGTCGCCGGTGTGCAGCCATCCATCCTGATCGATGATTTCCGCGGTGGCCTGCTCGTTATTCCAGTATCCCAGCATAACGCTCGGACTGCGCGCCAGGATCTCATCATCTTCGCCGATCACCACCTCAATGCCGGGCATGACCCTGCCGATACTTGCCGGAATATTGTCTTCAACACGATTCACAGACAGGGTAGGGCTGTGTTCGGTCAGTCCATATCCCTGGATGACGGGTATGCCGAGGCCAATGAAGAGTCGGCTGATCTGCGGCGAAAGCGCAGCGCCGCCGCACACGGCAAAGCGAAATCTACCACCGAATCTGCTACGCACCTTCGTGCCAACCAATCTATCCAGCAGAGAGTGCAGCAACTGCGCCTTCACTCCGGCATGCTGTGCTCCCTGCTGCTGTTGAAACAGGGCCCAGCCGCTATCGACAGCGAGTTGAAAAAGTTTCTGTTTTATTACAGACTCCAGCGCCAGCTTCGCCGAGAGTTTGCTGTAGATGCGTTCAAAAATACGCGGCACGGCAATCATGACAGTCGGTTTTTGTGCTTCCAGATCCTCTGCCAGATGCGGTATCGAACGCGCATAGACGATGCTGCCGCCGGCGGCGATTGGCAGGTAGTAGCCGATGCTGCGTTCGAAGGCGTGTGACAGCGGCAGGAAGGAGAGAAACCGGTCTGTGGTGTTGATCTCGATCGACTCAAGACCGCTGTTGACGTTGAACAGGATATTGCGGTGACTGAGCATCACTCCTTTGGGATGCCCCGTCGTTCCAGAAGTATAGATGATGGTTGCGAGGGCGTCATCGGGCATCTCCCCCACCAGGAACTCAGCGGGGGAATCCTTCAGCCACTCATCAACATGAAGCACCTTGACAGGGCTGTTTGATGTTGCAATTGGCTGCAGCGTAATCACAGCATCCAGCTGCGCCAACTCCTCTTCGATGGTTTTGAGTTCACGCCACTCTTCTTCACCCTCGATCAGCAGCAGGCGAACTCCGGCATCATTGAGCAGCCAGGCGATATTCCCGGCGCGGTCATTGGTGTAGATGGGCACGGTTACCAGTCCCAGTCCGAGTGCGGCCTGATCAAACAGCACCCACTCCCGGCAGTTGCGCAGCATCACGGCGACGCGGTCACCATTTTGCAGACCGGACTGCTGCATGGCGCGTTGCCAGCGTGCAGCATCAGCCATTGTTTGTGACCAGCTGTAGTCGATCCACTGCCCTGTGACGGCATCGAATTGCACAAAGGCTGTCTCATGCGGCGATATTGCAGCGCGTTTGCTGAATAGTCCGGCAAGTGAATTGACGCTGTTTGTGTCGATGTTGTTTTTCATTCTTTTCCCTCACCCTGAGCCTCTCCCGGTGGGAGAGGGAGGTTGCCAGCCGCTATCCGGCTTGAAGCGCTCGCCATACTGCTGTTCCAGCTGCTGTATTTTCTCCAACATCGCCTCCCTGCCGTAGTTTTCGATATAGTGCATCGGGCCGCCGCGAAAGGGCGCAAATCCTGTGCCGAAGATGATGCCTGCATCGACGGCATCCGCATCTTCAACCACGCCTTCGCGCAATGTGGCGACTGCTTCATTCAACAGGCGTCCGATCAGACGGTCAGCCAGGATTTTATCCACTGGCTGGCTGCTCTCCTGTTTGACTGCTTTGCCTTTTTCGTAACGATAAAATCCTTCTCCGCTTTTGCGCCCCAGCTTGCCGGCTTCGACCATATTGATGAGCTCTTGAGGTACTTCGATGGCGAGCGTATTGCCCATTTTTTCAGCAACGGATTTACAAATATCGAGTCCTACGGTGTCTGCCAGTTCTATCGGCCCCATCGGCATGCCGAACTCTTTCGCCGCCTTGTCGATCACTGCAGCCGGTACACCCTCTTTGTGCAGCTGCATCGCCTCCATGAGGTAGGGAAGCAGCACTCTGTTGACGAGGAAGCCTGGGCTGCTCTTCACCAGCAGTGGGAGCTTTGAAATGCGTTTGCAGAACGCCAGCGCCCTCTCAACGACAGCCGCATCGGTGCTGTCCATGGTGACGATCTCCAGCAGCGGCATTTTGGCCACCGGGTTGAAGAAATGCAACCCCACCAGGCGGCCCGGATCCTGCAGTTTTTCGGCCAATATCTCCAGTGGAATGCTGGAGGTGTTGGTGGCAAGAATGGCATCGCTTTTCATGCGTGGTTCGAGCTGCTGATAGAGCGCCTGCTTGGCTTCGGCATCTTCATAGATTGCTTCGATAACGACATCGGCCCGGGGTACGCCACGTGCGAGGTGATCCGGGATCAATCGATCCATGGCGTCTCTCACCTTGAGCTTATTGCGCAGGCGCTTGCTGAAGAGCTTTTGCGCACGTCCGATGGCGCGTGACAGCATTTCGGGAGACTGATCCTGAAGTGTGACGCGGATCCCTTTGAGTGAACACCAGGCGGCGATATCACCTCCCATCAATCCACCGCCGACAACATGCACATGTGCGGGGTTGAATTCGGGATCGCCTTTTTGCGCCTTGAGTCTGTTCTGCAGCAGAAACACGCGGATCAGGTTTTGTGCGGTTTCACCCGTAAGTAACCTGGCAACCTCCTGCTGCTCGCTGAGCGCCATCTGCTGTGGACTACCGGCGCTGGTGTTCCAGTGATCAAGCAGTGCGTATGGAGCAGGGTAGTGCTCGATGGAAGCTTTTTTGCTCAGCTGGTGTTTCAGCCAGGTGGTGATGCCGGAGCGTAGCAGAGAGACGCCGGCAAGGCGCTGCAGCAGGGGCGGATGACGACGGTGGGGACGGTTGTGGATCAGGTAACGCGCTGCTGATTTGAATTGCCTGGTCGGAACCACTTCATCAACCAGGCCGATATTTTTTGCCTGCCAGCCGTTTAAATTGCGGTTGGTGAGCATCAACTGCAGCGCGTTGAGATGTCCGATCAGCGCCGTGGAGCGCACAGTGCCTGCAAATCCGGGGAAAATACCGAGGCGGGTCTCCGGAAAGCCAATGCGCACATCCGCGTCATCACTGGCGATGCGATAGCTGCAGGCCAGCGCCAGTTCCAGGCCGCCGCCGAGGCAAAATCCATGGATGCAGGCCACGCTGGGGAAAGGCAGCTTCTCCAGGTGATCGAGGATCTCATGGGCATGGTGGATCAGCTGTTCAGCCTCATGCCTGTCAGTCATCCCTGCAAAGGCTTTTACATCTGCTCCGGCAATAAAGCCGCTTGTTTTGTTGGAGAGAATCACCAGGCCGACGGGGTTGTGCTGGGAGATGGAGAGCAGCTGATGATCCAGCTCCTCGAGCATCTCCCTGCTGAGAATGTTGGCGCCGGAGTCTTGCATATCCACATGCAACCAGGCGATGTTCTCAGTATCGATCTCAAAATTCCAGTTATTCATCTGCTTCGCCTCCAGCTTTGTCGCTCTCCTGTCGTGCGTCATTGGTGATCCACATGGCGCCGCCCTGCCCGCCGCCGATACACAGGCTGGCGATACCGTTTTTGGCCCTGTGGCGTTTCAGTATATGCGCCAGATGCAGCACGATGCGCGCACCGGACGCCCCCACCGGGTGTCCGATGCTGACAGCGCCGCCATCGACATTCAGACGGTCGCAGGGTATTTCGCCAAATGCCTGCTGCTGGTCAAGTTCCTCCCTGCAGAATTGGGCATCCTCCCACGCCATGCGGCACGCCAGCACCTGGGCAGAGAAGGCTTCGTTGATCTCCCAGTAGTTGATGTCACTGGAGTTCAGTGCATTGCGCTCGAGCAGCGGGGCCATAGCGTAGACGGGGCCCAGTCCCATTTGCGCCGGATCGAGTCCGGCCCATTGCACATCGCGGATACGTGCAAGCACCGGCAGTTGATAGTGTTCAACAGCATCAGCGGACGCCAGCAGCAGCATTGCCGCGCCATCGGTGACCTGGGCGCTGTTGCCTGCAGTGACGCTGCCGAATTTTCGATCAAACACCGGTTTCAACTTTGAGAGGGTCTCCACCGTCGAGTCGCGCCGCACCCCATCGTCCTGTTGGTAGAGTGTGCCGTCATCGGCATAGAGGGGAACCAGCTCCTCGAGATAGCCATTGTCGATGGCGCCGCCAAGGCGCAGGTGACTCTTGCTGGCATACTTGTCCATCATTGTGCGGCTGATGCCAAAGCGGTTGGCGAGAATCTCCGCAGTCTGTCCCATGCTCAGGCCAACCACCGGGTCAGTCAGCCCGCGCAGCAATCCGATCACAGGGGTCAGATGTTTGCCGCTGAGTTTTGTCAGCTGCTTGAGGCGTGCAGTTGTGGATGCAGAGCGATTCCACTCCGCCAGCCAGTTGACCATCAGCGGGTTCAGCAGCACCGGACTGTGACTCATGGATTCGGTTCCCCCCGCCAGCACCAGTTCGGCGCGGCCACTGACGATATCCTTTGCGGCGCTGTCGAGCGCCTGCATACCGGAGGCGCAGTTGCGCTGCACTGTCCACGCCGGCACCTTGTGCCCGCAGCCAAGGCGCAGCGCCACCACGCGTGCGATGTTGGCTTCGTCAGGACCGGAAGAGACGCAGCCGAGGATCACCTCATCCAGCTGTGAGGCGGCACATGGCTGACAGCTCAGCAGAGAGCGACCTGCTGCAACGGCAAGGTCCGAAGCATGAAAAGGCCCCGGCTTGCCGCGCGCCTTCAGAAATGGCGTGCGAGCGCCGTCGACGATGTAAACGGCTCGGCCTTCGAGTAGATTTTGTTGTTTCATCTTGACTCCATCATTTATGCTGACCTAAAACCTAAAACTTTCCTACCTAATACTTTCTAAAACTATCCACTGCTATCACCCTGCTGCGCAACTCCTGCAACTGCAGCAGGTCTTCCAATTGCTGATCATCGATCAGCCTTTCTGCATGGGCTGATTGAAAAATCTCTTCTGCTGTTGCGCCCCGCAGACGCCCCTGCTTGTGCGCATTGCGAATGCTCTTCTCGATGGCGTCCAGTTGCACGGAGAGATCGAGCGCAGCCTCGAGCCGGCCAACGGGCTCATCTCTGTCGGTGGTCATGAAGATTCCATCGGTGAGCCGGTCACGCGTATTGGATGGTGAAAGCAGCAGCTCTGCCGCCTCGCTGTCGCTTTTATCATCCGGTTCATGAAAGGGGTAGCCTGTGGGGAACACCAGCAGACGCA
>JAUXDV010000101.1 GCA_030620735.1 Gammaproteobacteria bacterium | reverse complement strand
CCCCTGTATTCCTGTCTGTCCGACCGGAGCGCTGGATCATAAACTCACGGATATCAACGAAGCCCGCATGGGGCTTGCCGTAGTGGTGGACCAGGAGACCTGCATAGCCTTTTTAGGGCTGCGCTGTGAAGTCTGTTTCAACGTCTGTCCGATCCGTGGCGATGCCATCACGCTGGACTATCGCCATAACGAGCGTTCCGGCAAACACGCCCTGTTTATCCCGATTGTTCACTCCGATGCCTGTACCGGCTGCGGCTTGTGTGAAAGAGCCTGCATCCTGGATGAAGCGGCAATCAAGATTTTCCCCATGCATCTCGCCAAGGGCGAGCTGGGTAAACACTACCGCCTTGGCTGGGAGAAGAAAGATGAGGCTGGTGGATCACTGGTCACCCCGGATCAGGAGCATCGCTACAACCTGCCGGAAGGGATGCGCTATGACCATACGGGCGAGGGTCTGATTTTCGATCAGGCGAATGCGCCGGCGATGACAACGCCGGATGCGGCCATGGAGGAGACCCCCTTCTCCAGCAATCCGCTGGATACCCTCAAAAAGGGTATACAGGAGGCTGACTAGTGGCCAGGTATACAGTTCTCGGTGCCGAAGCCATCCGAAAAAAGGGCTGGTGGCAAGCGCATAAATGGCTGGTTTTGAGACGCCTGAGCCAGATCGGCATCCTGTTGCTGTTCATGCTGGGGCCATGGGCGGGTATCTGGATACTCAAGGGCAATCTCTCATCGAGCCTGCTGTTCGATGTGGTGCCGATGACGGATCCCTTTGTGTTCCTGCAGATGCTGGCGACAGGCTACAGCGCCATTGCCGCTGAAGCCATAACAGGCGCATTGATCATCCTGGCATTTTATCTGCTGTTTGGAGGCCGCCTGTTTTGTTCATGGGTGTGTCCGGTCAACCTGGTGACAGACGCCTCTTTCTGGCTACGCAGGCGGCTCGATATCAGGACAGGGGCCAACTTCCTGCGAAATACCAAGTACTGGATGCTGGGCATGGTGCTGCTGGTCTCAGCAGTGAGCGGTACGATGGTTTACGAATTGATCAACCCCGTCTCGATCTTGCATCGTGGCATTCTCTTCGGCATGGGTGTTGGTTGGCTGGTGATTGCAGGAATATTTTTATTTGATGTGTTTGTTGCAAAACGCGGCTGGTGTACGAATCTCTGCCCCATGGGCGCCTTTTACGGGCTGCTGGGAAAGGTCAGCCCGATTCGTGTGCGTGCCGATGATCGCAGCAAATGTGATGACTGCGCCGAGTGCTTTGTGGTTTGCCCGGAACCGCAGATCATCCCGGCGATTCTCAAAGGAGAGGAGAAGGGAATTCCACCCGTGATTCTCTCCGGTGAGTGTACCAACTGCGGACGTTGTATCGATATCTGCGGTAAAGATGTGTTTCATTTTGGATTGCGATTTGATCGATCCAGCGCTGCAATTCCCAAACAGGAGAAGAATGCAGCGCTACTCAAACAACAATGATTATTCAGTTCAACATGGTCTGATGGAGGCTGTTATGAAAAAAGTGATATTGACGACAGTGGCGGGAGCCGTAATGATGATCCAGGCTCCACTTGCCATGAGTGGAGATCTTGCATCGCTGCGCGGTGACAACAAGCTTGAAGTCGAGGCGCAGATGTTCGAGGCAAAGAAGCCGCTACAGGTAGAGGGTGGGTTCAAGCGCTCCTGGGATCTGCAGCCGCCGCAAATCCCGCATGACATCTCAAAAGATCGGGTCAGTCTCCAGGAGAATACCTGCATCAGGTGTCACAGCAAGGAGAATCATGAAAAAGAGAAGGCGCCGGAGATCGGTAAGAGTCACTACATGACTCGCGATGGCAAGGAGTTGACAAAACTCTCCACACGCCGTTATTTTTGCCGCCAGTGCCATGCGCCGCAGGCTGATGCGCCGGCTCTGGTCGAGAATACATTCTAACGAGTTGCATGTTTTGAGAAGGTGACAGCGGCTCATCCCTCCTGAGGTTGAGGAGTTTGCTGTTGTAATTCTATTCAGAAAATATATCGGGGAGTTGTCATGACGCCAACAAGTAAAAAGAGAGTAATGATGGGCTTTGCCTCAATGACACTGCTGTTTGGCATTGTTCTGGGTATCATCCTGTGGGGTGGCTTTAACTGGTCGCTTGCAATGACGAATACAGAGGAGTTTTGCATCTCATGTCACGAGATGAAAGACAACGTCTACCAGGAACTGCAGGAGACGGTGCACTTTACCAACCGCACGGGAGTCAGGGCGACCTGTCCCGACTGCCATGTGCCCAAAGAGTGGATCTACAAGGTCAAGCGCAAGATCCAGGCTTCAGCCGAGTTGTATCATAAGATGCTGGGAACTATCGATACCAAGGAGAAGTTTGAAGATTACCGCCTGACGATGGCGCTGAGCGAATGGAAGCGCATGAAGGCCAATGACTCGCGCGAATGCCGCAACTGTCATAACTATGAATCCATGGATCTGGAGAAGCAGCAGTCACGCGGCGCAGATCAGCACGATCCGCACGTGTGGGACGCGATGGATGGAAAGAACCCAACCAAAACCTGCATCGATTGCCACAAGGGCATTGCCCACCATCTGCCGAAAGGCTGGGAAGAGGCTGCTAAAAAAGCCGGTCTGTAATAAGTCATAAGTCGTAAGTCGTAAGTCAATAGATGTTTATTGATTCGCGACTTAAGACTTCCGACTGAGGACTTATTAATATTCATCAATCTACCCCACTTGCTATTGATTAGAACATTATTAAATGCTAATATAGCGACAGTCAATCAAAAAGTATGGGGTGAAAACATGATTAAATCAGCATGTGATGCGATGAAAAAGGCAGTCGTCTCATCTGTCGTTTTATTCGTCACCGGGATTGTTCTGGTGCTTGTGGCACAGCAATTATCGTTGCAGTCGGCATTGCCGGCGACTTTTCTCGCACTGGGATTTATCTCAATCGTTGTCGGGGTGGTTATTATGGCAGTGACCATTATTGCGATTATGCTGCCGAAAGTCAGTCGTCAACTGGATCTTTGCCAGCACTAATTCAGTCCCCTCTCCCGTTGGGAGAGGGTTAGGGTTAAGGGCAGGTCGTCAGGCTTTACGATTTTTTAAGATCGTAGCAACAATAATCACGGGTACAAACAGCAGCAGGACACTGCCGGAAAGCATGATGATATGGGGAAGGTAGGAGATTGCCGGAATAATGAAGCGTGCGGTCAATATCAGCAACACTCCGGCAATAGAGAAAACAATCGCTGTCGTAACACCTTCGCGTAACGAATTACACCCGAAAGAGAGCATTTTCATCGATTCATAGCATCAGCAAAAGGCCTTTCCAGCACACGCCCCGATATTTTAATGCGTATGACTCTTGAGCTGCTCTTTCGCTGCATTTTTCGCATCTCGCAGCATGTGAAACGGACCCCTGCTATGGTGTTGTACACGCACTTTGAAATACCATCCGGTTCGCGTATAGAGCGGCGTCAAATGGAAAAAACAGACTTTTTGGTTTTTGCACCGTTCTGAAATCATCATAATTCTCCTCTAGCAATCTGGTAGTCAGTGATCGCACTGATCCATTTTTTTCTTGGCATTCGGCAGCACAGAGAGCAGAAATGTCGATACCAGGATGATGGGGGCGAGCAGTAGCAGCATAAAGCCGATAAACATAATGATGTGCTGCAGGTTCCAAATCTGTGGAACGATATAAACACTGGCGAGAATCAACAACACGCCGGCGAGAAAAAAGATCAGCGTGGCAATCACGCCTTCGCGCATGGTTTGACAACCTAAAGATAGTAGCATTCTATTTTTCCTCGAAGTCGTAAGTCTTAAGTCTTAAGTCGTAAGTCTTAAGTCGGGAGGGATTGATTTAAGACTTACGACTTAAGACTCCTATCCCCTATTTCCCTAGTAATTTTTTCGCCGTTCCCTTCTCCAGGCCGAACTCTTCTTCGATCATGCTATTCCATGCTTCGCGTTTAAAGGTTTTTTTATCCGGCACATGGCGATGCACCAGGTTGTAGTGGCACTCGATACAGCTCTTCTCCTTTGCATCCTCGAGATGGATCTGCTGTGTGTCGGGGCGCTCGCCAAAGATCGCCTCTTTGACATGACAACGCTTGCAGGTTGCTGAATCCCGCTTCTTGAACCACTCTCTGGCTGCAAAGGCCGCTTCGGGAAGATGCAGGGCGTTGACCACCGGGTCATCATAATTTTCACCGAACAGCTGCCTGATCAAATCCTTGGTGCCGATGAAGTGATCCCAGGTGGCGGCGAAGACGCCTTCGGAGACATGGCAGTCGCCGCAGCTGGCGCGAACGCCTGAAGCCGGTTTGTAATGTGGCGAATTGCGATAGGGTTCGGCAGCCAGTTCCATGGAGTGGCAGGTGGTGCAGAACTCCTCGCTGCTGGTGAAGTGGTCGAACTCTGTCAAAAAGAGTATAAATCCGATGCCGGCCACTCCACCGATAATCAGGGCAAAAAGCACATGCCGGGTAATGAATGCCGGCAGCAGATTATTAATCTTCATTGGCTTTCTCTTCACCGGCGCCTTCACTCTCGCTCTCCCCTTCATTTTTACCTTTGCCAAAACCGAGTATGGGATTTGCTTTACCAGGGTGATTGAGCCAGTCATGATGCTCTGAATCATTGACATGCTTCTTGATCAGTGCGTCGCCTCTCTCCTTGCCTGCTGCATCACGCACCTGGCCGAGGAACTTGCCGTAAAAGTCGCTGCCGACATCGTTCATGCCTTTCCATGTCATACTCGGGCTCGTCATTGCGGCGGCGTGGCGGGCGAGTGTGCCGCTGTTATGCCACAGTTTCCAGTAGGTGATCTCAACAGGTTCGTCAAAGGGGAGGGGTGTCAACACCTTCTCCGAATAGAGTTCCTGCATGATAGCCTGTGCAGGTTTTCCATACTTTTCGTTGAAGAGCTCGACGACATTGTCGAACTGCTGCATGGCGTTGTTGGCAAAACCCTTGCTGTGGCACTCGAGACAGACCGATGTCATCGCCTGGCGCCGGCGTTTGGGTGAGGCCACGGCCTTGACCTTCCCCATGCTGCCATCGAGTTTGCTGATGCTTTCGCCTTTTCGCGGCAGCGGGTCGGAAGTGGAGAGTTCACGCTTGCTTCCATCTTCAAAGATGACCAGGTATTGCTGTTCGGAGACGACGGCATTGAGATTCCAGGAGTCCCGCATACCGACATCATGATTGGATTTCATCTTTCCGGCTGCGCCCATGTGGCAGGTGACGCAGGTCGGGGCGGCAGAGTAATCCTTGCCGGCAACCCACTGGTCACTGTCCATATTCATCTCCCCCTTGTGCGCCTCGTACATCATGCCGTGTTTTGAGGTTGCGTAGATCTCTTTGTCCGGTGAATCCGGTCCCGAATGGCAGTAGACGCAGGCAGCAGGTTCACGCGCCTGCGCCTTTGAAAACTGGTGGCGTCCATGGCAGGCGGAGCAGGATCCCACCGATCCGTCCGGGTTGATGCGTCCAATCCCTGAATTGGGCCACGTGGCGGGATCCAGGGTGCCGTCACCGCGCACCAGAACCTTGGAGCCATGGCATTTTGCACAACCGGCATCGTTGATTGTGGGGCTGCCGAAATGTTCGGCGAGCGCCGGCATGCGGTTCTCGATGATGGAGAGCGCCTGTGTATGCACAGAACCCTGCTGCTGCTTGAGTTCTGTCTCATGACAGCGGCCGCAATCCTTGGGGGAGACAATGGTGGCGATGACGCTGCCTTCATGCTCTATGGCATCGACGTCATCCTCATAGGCCTGGTGGCAGTCGAGACAGTTGACATTCGCCTGCGCATGGGCGCTGTTTTTCCACTGGTGGGTCAGGCCCGCCGATGATTTGCTGTGACAGTCGATGCATGCCTTGCCCTCTTCAGAACCCCAGCTTTCAGGATCCAAAGTCACCTTGGCGGCAAATACTGTAGTGCTGAACAACAGCATTGAGAGCAGACTCCCGATGATAATCAAGGTGGAAAATGAGGTCTGACGGGATGGCTTCATTTTGTCTCTCTCCTATAACTATTCTTATTTGTTGGTATGCAAATCATATCCATACCAATGTTTAAAATTCACTGTCATTGCGAGGAGTGGAACGACGCGGCAATCCAGATGGCTTCGGTTTAGCAGCATTCCAGATTGCTTCGCTTCGCTCGCAATGACGGTTTTGCGTGGCGGTTACTCGTTTTCATACCCATGCGTCATGGCCTTCAGGTAACCCAGTGGCTCTTCGCTGGTGGTCAGGGCGAGATAGAGATGCACGATCAAAAACGACAGCATCGCAAAAGCCAGCGCTGTATGAATCAATGCGATCGAAACCAGGCTCAAGCCGCCGAGACCGATGTTCCCCCAGTAGGGATAGAAGTAATAAAACAGGCCGCTGAGTACAGAGAAGGGCAATATCATCACGTGCAACGCCAGGTAGGCGAGGCGCTGCATGGGGTTGAGCTTCTCCTTGCGGGTCTTGTGATGCGGATGTCCTCCGCCCATAAAAATATCGATGCCATAATATTTCATCATGGCAATGAGCTTGTTGGCGCTCGAAGGAACATACTGTCTCCACTCCCCGGTGACCATGTGCCAGAAGATGGCGAGCACCCACAGCCCGATCAGCGTCCAGGCGCTGATAATGTGAACATCGACAGCCATCTCGAAGCCCAGCAGCGTATAGGTTCCATGAATCTCGAAGCCGGTGAAAAGCAGCAGCAGGATCAGCAGCGCCGAGGACCAGTGCCACAGGCGTTCGAAACGGTTGTACATTAATACCCTTTCCATTACTTGTTCCTCCTTCTTCTGGCGAAGAGCATGCGCATCAGGCCATGGAAGGCCACGCCGCCGAGGGTGCCAACCACTGCGAGCCAGCCGATGATGTCGAGCAGAGAGTTTTTATCCCGTCCCGGCAGGTAAAAATCTGTGACTGCAGCAAGCCGTCCATCCTTGCTGTGGCAATCGGCGCATCCCAGCGACTGCTCTTTGGGGGCGACCATGTGCGCCAGGGGCCAGTACATGGCGGTTTCAATGAAGCCGTACCCGCCGCTGTAGTCGGCGCCGCCCTCCTTCATGGCGGCGCTGATCGCCCGGTTCCAGTCGTAGGATTTCCAGTAGGCATCCTTGTCTTTGCCGAACAGATGC
>JAUXDV010000242.1 GCA_030620735.1 Gammaproteobacteria bacterium | reverse complement strand
TCACTCATGTATAATTCTCCAAAATCAAGATGGCCCGACAGGCTTATTCGGGCGGATTTTTTCTATGTTACGGAATGGAATCACAAGCGTAAAGGGATTCATGGTATTTGATTTGTTTTTAGCTATCGGTTTGAATGGTATGGGGAGTAGTCATCGTGTCCTGGAGTGAGTTGGTAAACAGTAATGAGCGGGGGATCAGTGAGCGTCTCAGAGAGGGAGCTTTCTGGATGATTGTCGCTGTTGCAGCCTACTTTTTTCTCACCTTTATCACCTATTCGCAGCTTGATCCCGGCTGGTCGTATGTGGGTGAACGTGAGGATATCCATAATCTTGGTGGCGCGGCGGGAGCATGGTTCGCCAGTGTCTTTTACTCCCTGTTCGGTATTTTTGCCTTTTTGTTTCCGGTGATGCTGGTATGGAGCGGCTGGCTGATCCTCAGGGAGCGTACTGTCGATGACCAGATGAATACGCCGCTGCTGATGCTGCGTTGGGGCGGCTTTGCATTGACGATCATCGGCGGCTGCGGCCTGGGCGCACTGCATCTGAGTGATTTCGGTCTGAAACTGGCAGAGGGAGCTGGAGGCATTCTCGGCCAGGTGCTGGAGTCGATGCTGGTGAATGCGCTCAGTCCAACGGGGGCGACGCTGCTGTTGGTGGCAATTTTCGTTGCTGGAGTGACGCTGTTTACCGGTGTCTCCTGGTTCATGGTCATGGAGGCGGTAGGCGGGCTCGTCCTGGGCGTTTATGACCAGATTCTCTCATTGTTCAAAAAACGCCGCGAGCAGAAAGAGGAGAAGATCGAGGCTCAGCGCCTTAAAGAGGAGCGCATCGTCTCGTTGAAAATAGACCGAAAAAAGGCGGAGAGGAGAAAACCGCCGAAAATCGAACCGGTCATCCAGAAAATCAAACGCAGCGTCAGGGTCGAGAAAGAGAAGCAGACGACCCTCTTCGAAGCAGACCCCAACACAGTATTGCCGCCGTTATCCCTGCTGGATGAACCCGGGGAGCGGGTGCAGCAGTATTCCGACAAGGCGCTGGAGATGATGTCACGGCAGCTCGAACTGAAGTTGTCGGATTTCAAGGTGGATGTCTCGGTAGTGGCTGTCCATCCGGGGCCAATCGTCACACTCTATGAGCTGGAACTGGCCGCCGGCACCAAGGCCAGCAAGGTGACTGCATTGTCAAAGGATCTGGCGCGATCCCTGTCGGTCATCAGTGTACGTGTGGTTGAGAATATTCCCGGTAAATCGGTGATCGGCATCGAGATTCCGAATGAACACAGAGAGATTGTCTATCTCAGCGAGATACTGCGTTCCGAAGTCTATGATAAATCCCGTTCGGTGATGACGCTGGGAATGGGCAAGGATATTGCCGGTAATCCGACCGTGGCAAATCTCTCCAAAATGCCGCACGCATTGATTGCCGGCACCACGGGTTCCGGTAAGTCAGTGGCTGTGAATGCCATGATCCTGAGTCTGCTGTTCAAGGCGAAGGCGGATGAAGTGCGTATGATCATGATCGACCCCAAGATGCTGGAGTTGTCGGTGTATGAAGGTATTCCGCATCTGTTATGTCCGGTGGTCACTGATATGTCCGAGGCGGCGAATGCGCTGCGCTGGTGTGTAGCCGAAATGGAGCGGCGTTACAAATTAATGTCGACGATGGGAGTGCGTGGCATCGCCGGCTATAACAAGAAGGTCAGGGATGCAGAGAGGGCCGGTGAACCGTTGAAAGATCCGCTGTTCGTGGTTGACCCCAATGCCCTGCTGGATGAGGATGCCGAACCGCCGGAGATTCCGACGCTGAGTAAAATGCCGTTTATCGTGGTTGTTGTCGATGAGTTCGCCGACATGATCATGGTGGTTGGCAAGAAGGTTGAGGAGCTGATCGCCCGGCTGGCGCAAAAGGCGAGGGCTGCAGGGATTCACCTGCTGCTGGCAACGCAGCGGCCATCGGTGGATGTCATCACAGGCCTGATCAAAGCCAATGTGCCCACCCGTGTCGCCTTCCAGGTCTCGTCGCGCATCGATTCGCGCACTATTCTTGACCAGCAGGGCGCCGAGCATCTGCTTGGGCATGGTGATATGCTCTATCTGCCGCCGGGAAGCAGCATTCCCCAGCGGCTGCATGGCGCTTTTGTGGATGACCATGAGGTGCATAATGTGGTTGAATTCCTCAAGCAGAATGGTGCTGCGAGCTATGTCAATGAGATTCTCCAGGAGCCTTCCGAGCCGATTCCGGGGTTGTCGCCGGAGGCATCCGGCGTCGATGTGGAAGACAGTGATCCGCTGTTTGACGAGGCGGTGCAGATCGTTACCGACACGCGCCGCGCCTCCATCTCCGGAGTGCAGCGCCGTCTCAAAATCGGTTATAACCGGGCAGCGCGCATGATCGAGGAGATGGAGCGCATCGGCATTGTCTCTCCACCTGAAACCAACGGCTCCAGAACCGTGCTGGCTCCACCACCTGTCGAGGGTTAATTACGTGCGTAGATTTCTAGCGAGACCAGGTTTCGGACTTACACTGCATGAAAAACTTATAGCCTCTCGCCAAGGCGCAAAGCCCGCCAAGAAAATCCTTGGCGTCTTGGCGTCTTGGCGAGAGTTTTTATTAATATTATTGATGTCAATGCTGTCTCTGTTTTCAGCTCCGCTGTATGCAACGTCGCTGGACAGGTTTCTCACCGGGCTGAAAACCATGCAGGCGGATTTTGTGCAGAGTGTCGAGTCGCAGGGCGGCAGTCAATCTACATCACAAAACGGCGTGTTCTATCTCAAGCGTCCGGGTAAATTTCGCTGGGATTACGCCGGCAAGGATGCGCAGTTGATCGTTGCTGACGGCAGGACAGTGTGGCTGCTGGATCGTGATCTCGAACAGGTCTCACACCAGCCGCAAAAAATGGCGCTGCGCGGCACGCCGGCGCAGCTGCTGTCACAGGGAGAGAAGGTCGACAAACATTTCACAATTCTGCGTGAATATAAACGCGACGGGCTGGAGTGGATGGCGCTCGCTCCCGTTGACAAAGATAGCCAGGTTGAGGAGGTGGATGTTGCTTTTCGTGACAATAAGCTGATTAAACTCGAGATGACAGACAAACTTGGCCAGTACACCAGGTTCAGCTTCAGCAATGTGCAGCGCAACCCCTCTCTCAGCAAAAGCCTGTTTAAATTCAAGGCGCCGCCCGGTTTCGATGTCTGGGAACACTGATCTGTTCGATCAGCAGGAGGGGCAATTCAGGCCGCTTGCCGATCGTATGCGGCCGCGCAACCTGCAGGAGTTTTACGGCCAGCTGAACATCGTTGGTGAATCCTCGCCCCTGCGCCAGGCTATCGAGAGCGACCGTCTTCACTCGATGATCTTTTGGGGCCCCCCGGGTACAGGTAAAACCACGCTGGCCTCGATGCTGGCGAATCACTCCGGTGCTG
>JAUXDV010000007.1 GCA_030620735.1 Gammaproteobacteria bacterium | reverse complement strand
ATGACTTTGATCGCCTGCCCATCCCGTTTCGCGCAGTGGCGACAGAGATTGCCACGGGCAAAGAGGTTGTACTTGGCGGCGGAAATCTAGCAACTGCGATTCGCGCCAGCTTCTCTGTGCCGGGTATTTTTGCCGGTGTCAATTATGATGGCAAGCTGTTGGTTGACGGCGGCATCTCCAACAATCTGCCAGTCAGTGTAGTCAGGGAGATGGGGGCTAACATTGTCATTGCGATCGACATCAGCACACCTCTCCTGACCGAGGAGCAGCTCACCTCTGCGCTTAAGATGGCGGAGCAGCTGAGCGGTCTGTTAACACGCAGAAACACCGAACGTCAGATTGCGAGCCTCACAAACAGGGATGTGCTGATTGTCCCTCCCATGGGCAAGTTGGTGACATCTGCAAGTTTTGACAAAGTTCTGCTTGCGATTGAGATCGGAGAGAAGGCCGTCAGAGAGCAGCAGAATCGTCTGCGCAGATTTTCTGTCCCCGGGGCGAAATACGACAGCAGCATGGCGAAGCAGCATGCTGCGGCATCAACACGGAGAGCATCAGACGGCAGGTGGTCGAAACCAGGGAGCTTCGAGAGCAGCGCAGAAGCAGGAATAGAAGCAGGATCCGGGACTGACCAGGTGATTGATTTCATTCGCTTCGACAACGACAGCAAGTTGAGCAATGAGCTGCTGGCGAACCTTCTCGGTATCAGGGAGGGTGAATCTCTGAACCTGGACAGGCTCGAAGAGGGTATTGGGCGCATCTATGGACAGGGTATTTTTGAGAGCGTCACTTACGAGCTGGTGCGTGACAACGGAGAGGATGGCGTCATCATCAAGGCACGCAAAAAATCCTGGGGCACGGATTTCCTGCAGTTTGGTCTTGCGCTGTCGGTGGATACCTCTGCAAGTGACTCACGATTCAATATCGGCGCCGCCTATACAAAGATGCCGTTGAATGACCGCAATGGCGAGTGGCGAACAGGGCTTCAGTTTGGAGAGGACCCCGGTATCTTCACTGAAATCTACCAGCCGCTGGGCTATGATGCAAAATATTTTGTCAATGGAAGAGTTGCATACTGGCGCACCAACTTCCGTCTGTTTGAGGATGAAGAAGTGCTGTCGAGATATAGTGTGACGACGGCTTCCATTGATCTTGCTGCTGGTATGAATCTGGGCTACTGGGGTGAAATTCGTGGTGGTTACAGGGGGGAGACCGGCGACGTTGATGTTTTGAGCGGCTTTAAAGACCTTCAGGATTACGATTTTAACGGTGGAGAGCTCTACCTGCGGTTTTCTGCCGATAAACTGGACTCTGTGACTTTCCCGCAAAATGGTTATCTCATGTGGTTGGAGGGTGTGCTGTCGCGTGAATCTCTTGGATCGGATGATGATTTCGAACAGCTCGGTTTCCTATCGGTAGGGGCGAAAAGCTGGGGAAAAAATACTTTTCTGGGTAGGATCTCTTACGATACGACGCTGGGAGATGATGCGCCACTACAGAGTATGTTTCAGCTGGGGGGGTTCCTGAATCTATCGGGTTTGCAGCAAAACCAGCTCACCGGACAACACGCTGCATTTGCATCTCTGGGATATCAGCGCCAATTATTCAAGAACAGAATCGTCCAGGCATATGTTGGAGCCAGTCTGGAGAGTGGCAACACCTGGATGGACTCCAGTGATATCCTGAACGATCCGATTACTGCCGGCAGCCTTTTTTTGGGACTCGACAACGCAATTGCGCCGCTCTACTTCGGTTATGGAATTGCCGACACCGGGGACAGCAGTTTCTACCTGTTCATGGGGAATCCATGGTTCTAATCTAAAGAGAGTTGGCAGTCAGCAGTTTGCAGTAGGCAGTTTTTGCTCCAAGTCTTTACTACAAACTGCCTACTGATGACTGCAAACTAAATATTGCCAACTGCAAACTAAATATTCTCGTCATCTTCACTCGCTGTTGGCGGCGTCAAGTTGTACTGCTTGATCATGCGACGCAGGCGCGGGCGGGAAATGTTCAGAATCTCGCATGTTTTTCCCTTGTGCCATGCAGTTGCTTCCAGCACGCGCGCCACATGGATTTTCTCCATCTCCTCCAGACTTAATTCCGAGGCGGGTTTTTCTGCAGTTTGGGGTTTGTCGTTGATCCTGATGTCGCAGATATATTCCGGCAGCAACTCGGGGGTGAAAGTGTTGCTGTGCGACAGGGCAATGCCTTTCATCAGCACATTCTCCAGTTCACGCACATTGCCCGGCCACTCATAGGCAGTCATGCAGGCGAGGGCATCCCTGGTGATGTGCGTCACATTACTGTGCAATTCGCGGTTGATGCGGTTCAACAGCGTCTGCACCAGGTCGATCAAATCCTCTTTACGTTCCCGCAAGGGCGGCAGATGGATATTGACCACCTGCAGGCGATAGTAGAGATCTTCTCTAAAGCCGCCCTGTTTGATCTTTTGTTCCATCTCCGCGTTGGTTGCAGCAATGATCCTGGCGTCCGTATGCTGAATCTGCTTTGCGCCCAGCGGGGTATACTCCTTGTATTGCAATACCCGCAGCAGTTTTGCCTGCATGGAGAGAGAGAGCTCGCCGATCTCGTCAAGGAAGATGCTGCCGCCGCGGGCGAGAGAAAACTTCCCTTCCTGGCGGCCGACGGCGCCGGTAAAAGCGCCTTTTTCGTGGCCAAACATATCTGATTCGAGCAGGGTCTCTACCAGCGCGGCGCAGTTGACCGCAATGAAAGGACCATGCGGGGTTTTACCGGCGCGGTGAATAGCCCTCGCCACCAGCTCCTTGCCTGTTCCCGATTCACCCGTGATCAACACAGTCGCGGGGCTTTTTGCAACCAGGCCGATTGTTTTGAAAACCTCCTTCATGACCCTGCTGCGCCCGACCATGCTGAGTTGATTACTCCTGCTTTCCAGGCTGGTGGATAAAAACAGCTGGTCACTATCCTCTTCAGCAGCACAGAGTTTGGATATGGAGGAATCCAGCTCATCGATATCGATAGGCTTGTGGATATAGTCGTCTGCTCCCTGCTGCATCGCCTCGATGGTGCTCTCCATGTCATGGAAGGCGGTGATCATGATGACACGCGCATTGGGCAGCAGTGTTTTGAAATCCGGCAGGCCTTCCAGGCCGGAGCGCCCTGGCATTCTGATATCCAGGATAATCAGGTCGGGCTGATAGGCGTCAGCGATATCGATCCCTTCATCCACGCTTGCAGCAAGTTTCACCTGATGTTCCTGGCTGCCAAGATGCAGTTGCAGAGTCCTGCTGCTGGCAAGATCATCGTCGACAATAAGAATTTTACTCATGTTGTGACTCTTCCTGATGGGGGATTTCAGATGCCGGGCTGACTGGCAGTATGACCGAAATGCAGCTGCCTTTGGGGGAGTTGTCAGAGATGCTGATAGTCGCCATGTGTTGATCCAGAATGCGCTTGACGATAGCCAGTCCCAGGCCTGTTCCTTTGGCACGCGTGGTATAGAAGGGTTCGAATATCTTATCTCTCTCTTCGCTGCTGATGCCGCATCCGTTGTCGCAAATATCAACACGAATGGAGGTCCCTTCAAGGCCGAGTTCAATCATGGCCTCTACATTGACACGGGGGTTGCCGTTCTCCCGGGTTGCCTGCAGGGCGTTGGATATCAGGTTGGAAAAAACCTGGCGCAGTTTCGTAGCGTCAGCATAGATTGTGGGCAGACCGGAGTGATAATCGGCATGAAGCTTTACCTGTTGATCCTCCTGACGACGCTGCGACAGGCTGATGGCCATTTCAATGACCTTGTCGATGCTGATCCACTCGGGCTTGAGTGCGTCAGGGCGTGAGTAGGAGAGCACATCTGAGAGGATATCCTCCATGTAGCGGATCTGCTCAAGAGAGATCTGGCAGAGTTCCCGGGTATCGGCGCTGATCGCTTTGCCGGATTTTTTTTCAAGAATCTGCAGTGTCATTTTTACTGAAGAGAGCGGGTTGCGCAGGTCGTGGGCGATCATACTGGCCATGCGCCCCATGACAGCCAGGGTCTCGGAATGGGCAAGCTCCCGATTCTGGCTATCGATTTCCGCTTCCATGCGTTTTCTCTCGGTGATGTCCTCTTTCAGCGCGAGGAAGTTGATGATCTCTCCATCACTGTTGCGAATCGCAGAGATGGCGGCTGATTCCCAGTAGAGCTCGCCGTTTTTCCGCCGGTTGTGAAATTCACCGCGCCATTCACCACCATCTTTGACAGTTTCCCACAGGTCGCTGTACTCATTATTTGTGGTTTCACCTGATTTCAAGACACGCGGGTTTTTTCCAATGATCTCTTGCGCATCATAACCGGAAACCTGTGTGAATTTTGGATTGACATATTCAATGTTGCCACGGGTATCCGTGATCATGACGGTGCTTGGGCTTTGCTCTACAGCCTGGGATAGCTTGAGCAGATTTGCCTCGGTGCGCCGTATGTCGGTGATATCCTTGCCGATGCCAGTGATACCGATGACATCGCCTTTGCTGTCGAATGAGGGAGTATTGTTCCAGGTGATGAGTCTTGGCTCGCCATGGTGTGTTTTGACCAGAAATTCCATATGCGAGGGGAGCCGTTCAGGGTTTTCCATCAATTGGATGATGCTGGAAACTTCTTCCCTGTACTCCTGTGAAACAAACTTGTCCACCCAATCACTTCCTATGACTTCATCTCGCTGCCAGCCGGTGATGCGCAGAAAGTATTTGTTGCAAAAAGTGACCCTGCCACTCTTGTTGACGGCAACGGCGGCAAGGTTGATATTTTCCATGGTCTGGCGAAAGTGCTGCTCGTAATCACGCTGTGCTTCGGCAATTTGATGCAGATGCCGCGTGCGCGCCAGCAATCCGGCGCCGAAAAAGACCAGGCCGAACATGGAGAGATAGAGCGCCGCATTGTGCGCCAGAAATTGAGGTAGTGTAAAAGTGATCTTGTCTGCAGATATGTGGGAGATGATTTTCCATTGCATATCTGATTTGAGGCTGCTGTCTGGAGCCTTGCCGGCAGTTGAGTTGGCTGCAGGTGCAACGCTCAGCGGGTGGATGGTGGTAAAAGTGAACAGCCCTTCCGGGGTCTCGAACTGACCGCTTTCACTGTTTGATATTGTGTTCCAGGCTTCAGGATTGCTGTTTTGAAAGCGGGTGTCTTTCCTCAGCATGAAACCCCATTCATCCTCGGGATTGGGGCTGCTGAGCCAGTATCCATTGCTGTTGACGAGCTCGATATGATCAGCGATATTGGCTGCGGCGCGGGTGAAATTTTCGATCAGCCTGGCGCCAAGATAGTTGAGCAGGACAATGCCGCCCTTGCTGCCATTGTGATCGAATACAGGGGCGCCAAATCGTATTACTGGTTTGGAGGGTTGTTCGATCTCACCATTTTCAACATTCAGGTCGAAGCGGGAGAGATAGATGCCGCCGCGCTCCTGAGCCAGTGCTTCACGAAAATAGTAGCGGTTCGACTTGTTCTGCAGAGCGGCAAAAGGGACGATTTCAGGATCTCCGTCATGATAGTTAACCCTGACAATCTCCATGCCGTTCTTATCCAGGTAGCGAATCTGATCATAGAGCCCCTTATTGGCGGCGAATATTCTGAATTCATCTGCAATATCTTGCTCGCGAGACCATGAGAGCGCCTTAGGCAGGCCCCGGGACTCGATGTGCTCGGCAAGAAAGCGCAGGTCTGTCACAACATTGGCAATCTCCTCCAGGATCATGTGGTGGGCAAGATCGACATTGAGGGATTCTGTGGATTCAATGCTGGAGCGTTCGGTTGTATAAAAAGTGTAGTAATGCATGGCGCCGATGACCAGCAATAGCAGAGAGATGGGCGCAAAAATGGTGATGAAGCTTCTGATCAGCCCAAGGCGGGTCGGTGCTGCTGGCGGCTGAATTATCGGCATTGCTGATCGATGTGGCGTTGTAATCTTTCGATATAGTGATCCAGTTGCTCATCACTTTCACGCGGGAGCAGAAATGTCAGGCGGGCAGCGATGATATAGGGCTTACGGTCCCCGTTGCCTGCAGGTTCCTTGTCGGTCAATATCTCGCGCACGCGCTCGATGACTCCTACAGGATCGTTGCAGTAGCGCGGCATGGTGATGTTTCGTCCATACCACTGCGCTGCGAAGGAGATGAACAACAGCAGAGCCAGGATCACCAGGACCATTCGCAGCGGATGAAATGACGCTTTCTTTTCCTGATTCTGGATGTTTGTTTTACGCATAAGCAGAGTTACATGCCAGTTCGTAGGATGTGCTGAGGTACGAAGCGCATCGATCGTGGAATGGCACGACAGATGCGGTTCGCAAGCTCACCACATTCTACGCATATTGTTGTGCGATAGAGTAGCACTATTGGCCATAATCAACGCACCGCTGCCAAAGGCAGTTGTCCCCGGCTCTCGTTACCACAAGCCACCAATGCTTTGGCAATTTTGTCTGCCACCTGCCGGCCCTGGAAAATTCTCTCTCTGACTGAAACGCCATGCATGTAGTTTGCATTGAGGTGCAGGCCGGAGAGTCTGCTCAGGCGGTTTTCGATGGCATTGATTCTGTCCCGGTAGCGGCCGTGGTAGAGCGGCAGGCCCTGATGGTGCCGCTCCACCCGCACATACTCTGCAGATCCTCTGATGCCAAGCAGCGGCCACAGGCACTCAAGTACGGTGTCACTCAACTGTTCGTCGCTCTGATGCAGCTGCTCAGGATGATGCACACCTCCCAGGTAACTGGTCAGCAGTGTATGCCCTTGTGGAGCCCGCTCAGGAAACATGCTGCTCATCCACAGATTGCCATTGACAGGAAGATGATTCTGCTTTGAAACCAGAAAGCCCGTTCCATCCAGAGGGTGTTTGATGTTGCCGCTCTTCAGCCCCAGGTGCAGCACCGCAACAGGGCTGTACTCAATCCCGCAAAGCAGTTCACCAAGGTGACTGTCGATGGGGTCCAGTAATTTGCCGCTGGCATCTGCGGGTGTGCTCATCACCAGTTGGGGAACCTTGATGCTGTTTGGTGTTCCATTGACAACGCCCTCAACCTGCCATTGGCTGCCATGATTGATGATGCCTGTCGCACGGGCGCCGCAGCGAACTGTGACTCCGGGGGTGTGCGCCAGTGCATCGACCAGCTCAGACATGCCTCCCTGAAAGGAGAAGGTGTCGGCCGTGTTGGCGCGGCGGCGTTTCAATACCCTGTTGACCAGCATTCCTGCGGTGAGGCTGCCGTAGCGATTTTCAAGAGCAGTCAGGCGAGGCAGTACAGATTGCGCCTCGGCCAGATCCGGGTCGGATGCCAGGGTTCCGCTGATGAATGGATCCATGGCTGTATCCAGCACCTCCTGACCGAGCCTGCGCCTGACAAACTCGGAGACAGTCTCACTCTCATCGGATCCCCTGGGAATAAAGGGCTCCGCAATGAGACGCAATTTTGCCGGAAGACTCCACAGCGGTGAGCTCAGCAGCGCCGGCAGCAGCATTGGAACCTGCGTGAGTTTGCCTTGATGGACGATATAGCGGTTTAGCTTTTCATCACGTCTCTTCTGATTATTGATTAGCCCTGTCTGTTGAATCAATCGGTCGATTTCAGGGCGAAAGTTGACCAGCAGTCCTGCTGCCCGCTCGGTCACATAGCCATCCTCATGGCTGGTACGGATTTTCCCGCCCGGATGCGCGTCCGCTTCCCACACCTCGACCTCGATGCCTTGCTGCGCAAGCCACCAGGCAGTCGAGAGGCCGGAGATGCCGCCGCCGATGATAAGAACCTCTGTATGACTCATCTCTTCAGCTCGGCCTTCATCTTTTCCAGCAGCTCACTGTCGAGCAGTCCGAGACCGCCGCCGTCAGGATTTTGCCTGGATTCCACGTAATTGCGGATCTCGGAAAAACGCCTCTTCGCCTGTTCATTCTCTTTCAGTCGCGGCACCCGTTGTTTGGCGATGGCGAAGGCATCAAAATTCAGCTCCTTCATGCCGAAGCCCTTCATGCGTCTAACCGCTTTCATCATGGCGCGGTTGCGAAAACGGGTCAGGTCACCGCTGGTGATTCTTTCCAGGCCTTCGCGGCGCGCACCGAACTCGGCAGCCTTCTTGATCCCGGCGCGCACGAAATCGGGCGCCGACTCGACCCGCGCCAGTGCATCCGCATCCCACTCCACGCCTGCCAGTTGGGTGTCGATGATCGATTGGACATCTTCGACGCAGACGACGCTGGCGTTGCGCCTTTTGGCCTCGCGTTCGGCTGCTGCTTCCATGCTTGGCTGGACGAACATCCTGACCTGGGGTTGCCGGTCGGAGAGCAACGATTGCAACAGGCTGTCTGCATCGGCTTCCCAGGCCAGCGTTCTTTCGGGGGAGTCCTCCTGTTCCAGTCGCTGCAGCAGTTTGATGTTGACCTCCAGGCGTCCCTCGCTGCGGGCGACATCCTCTGCAACGGCAAACACACCTTCACGCAGGAAGGCGGGAATCTCGTCGAGGTAGACTTTGGCTTCGCTGGTCCACGCCAGCCCGGAGGAGGGGACTCCTGATGCATCTGCAGCAGGAGTCGTGTCAGGGCGCTTGCCGGGGAAGTTGTCGCCGAAGCGCCTGGCCGCCAGGGTGGCCATGTGCTCGCTGGTCACCTCGCTTTCGCCCAGCTCCTGCACATGCGCCTCGGCGCGCTTGCGCACCATCTTGCGCAGGAAGCCGGGAACCCGTTCAAGGCGCTGCTGCGCCTCCGCTGACCAGATGACCGTGGTGTCATGCTGTTCAACCAATGGCTGGATGATGGCCTTGCCGGTAGGGTAGTGGCTGCACCAGGGGTCGGCATCCATGATGGTTCCACCCATCGCCAATGGGCGTGCACGGCAGCCGCCGCACAGTTTCTGGTATTCACACTTGCCGCATTTGCCGCCAAGGGTGGGATTGCGCAGCTGCTGGAAACCCGGTGAGTCGTCCCAGATCTCCCAGAACGGCTGTTCTCGGATGCTGCCGTCCTCGTCGGGAATATAGGGGCAGGCGGTCACTGCGCCTTCGGGGGTGATGCGGCAGTAGTGGATTCCCGCCAGGCAGCCGCCGCCTTCGTAGCCCTGTGCGCGCGTCAGGAGCGATTCCGGATTGTGTTCGTAGGCCACGCGCTTGTAGTGGGGGGCGCAGCGGGCGCGGATGATCAGATCCCGTGTCTGATCCTGCGCCTCGACCAGCTGCTTGAGCACCTCTTCGTAACGGGCAGGAGTGATGTCAGACATGGACTCGCCACGCCCCGTACACACCAGGAAGAAGATATTCAGCACGTGGGCGCCGCTGGCGCTGGCGAAGTCGATCATCGACTGCACTTCGTGGGCGTTGTGCTCGGTCACCGAGAAGTGCACCTGGAAGGGGAGGCCGTGTTTTTTACACTGATCCATTGCTGAGAGAGTTTTTTCCCAGCTTCCGGGGCAGCCGCGGAAATCGTCGTGATTCTGCGGATCGAGGGAGTCGAGGCTGATTCCCATGCCCATGGCGCCGGCTTGCTTGAGTGTTTTTACACGCTGTTCATTCAGTAGCACGCCGTTGGTACCCACCACCATGGAGAGCCCCAATGCGTTGCCATGCTCAACCAGTTGTTCAAGATCGCGGCGCAGCAGAGGTTCGCCGCCGGTGAGCACCACCATGGTTTCGTTGCTGCGCGATGCGATCTCATCCAGCAGTTTCCTGATCTCATCGGTGCTCAGTTCGCCGTCGCCGCCGCTGTCGCGTGTCTCCGCATCCATGTAGCAGTGCGCACACGCCAGATTGCAGCGGCGCGTCAGGTTGACAGCGATGATGAAGAGATCGTTATCCATTGGCTACCCCGTTCTCATGCTCCTGAGTGGAAATGCGTAATGAGTCAAACTTCAAAAATTACTCTCGCTAAGACGCAAAGACCGCAAAGGATTTTCTTGGCGAACTTGGCGTCTTTGCGAGAAAAAAATCACTTTCATGTATCGTCAGTCTGAGACTTGGTTTCGCTAGGCAATCGATTCCCGTTATCCGTTCCTGGGATCATCGGGATCGAGGTGAAACACGCCGCGTTCGGCCCAGATTGCCTTGATGGCATCCACAGCCTCTTCGCTGACCTGCTCCAGCCCTTTGCGCTGGCTCCAGCCTTCGATCTCCTTGATCAGCATGCCGCGCACCATGTCAGGCGCTTTGGCGATGCGCTCCCTGGCGCTCTGTTCCCATGGCATGGATTCACTGCTGGATTCCGATCCTGCCTGGAAAGTCTGCAACACCTCCTGGACGAAGTGCGCTTCGATGTTGGAGAGGCCGTTTTTGGCTGCGATGGCTGCGGCTGCATTGCGTGTCATGTCACGGCAGAAACCCGAGGGAACACTCTCCAGCATGGCTTCCGCCTCGGCAGACCAATTGCCTTTGGATTCAGGGGTATCTGCCGGTGTTTCAGCAGGCTTTTGGGGATCCATCATGCTGGCAAAAGGGCAGCCGCTGTTGTTCGATTTTGCTGCTGCCTGTGGCGCGGGGGCAGACTGCATTTGAGCGGCCATGGCTTCACGCGCTTGCGCTAATCCGGCCTCGGCGACATCAAGGCTGATTTCATCATGGCCATTAGCCTTTGCATAGGCTTCGATGCGTTGTTTTGAACTGTCGCGCATATGGCCTTTCGGGACGCGCATGAGACGCGCCAGTGCGGCGGATTGCCAGGAAATAGGACTGAGGACTGAGGATTGAGGACTTAGGATTGAGGACTGAGGACTTAGGACTGAGGAGTGAGGAGTGAGTACTGAGTGGCCAAGGAAAGCCTCGATATGTTCTGCTTCCACCTGACTGGATTTGGTACTTCGAGCCTTTTTTTCAGCCCGCATGCTGAGATTGCCGCGCAGGCTGAGATTCTTCTCAGTGAGCAGCAGTTTGGTCGCCGCATCACTCCAGCGCATGACAGCGGGAGCATCAGGCTTGCGTTTGAGTTCGCCGCGGTCATAGGCGCCGACGATCTCTTCCATGGCCTGCTCGGCGTGGCCGGGCATGAGCTGGGCCGTTGCCTCTTCGACGATGCTTTCAGTAATGACTGTATGTCCCCGCTCCTGTGCATAGCGCAGGATCGCCATGCGCGCCATGCTGCGCACGAAGGAGGGGACGCGCTGCATGCGGCTCTCGGCTTGATTGGTCCAGGAGGTGGTCACCTCGGCCAGGCTGTCGATCCTGGGGCTGTGTTCGTGTTGACTCAGCAGCACGGAGCAATCGGCATCGTTGAGAAGGGATTCGGTGTTGCCGCCGATATCCAGGCCGGAATCTGCATGGATGCCGGTGGTACCCAACACCAGCAGTGAGGGTTTTACCTCGTTGAGGTAACGGTTGATGACTTCATGGGGCTTGCCGTCCAGCAGCACTGTCTCGATCTCCATGCCGTACTCTGCGGCGATCGTCTGGGCGACGGCAAGATGCCCCTGGTAGATCTTGGCCAGGCCGGAGTCGATAATCTCTTCGTGCAGCTTCTCCTGCTCCTGAAATTTGAACACCTTGCCCGCCTCCTCGGAGAGCACCCCGGCAATGCGGTTGAAGGCGACATAGTGATAATAGGGGTCGAAGGCTGAAACCACCTTGATTTCAACTCCCCACTCCCTGGCCAGAGAGAACGCAGTAAGCAGCCCTCCATAGGCTTTGGGCGAGCCATCGATGGCGACCACGATTGGGCCTTCACTGATTTGGCGCAGCGGATCCTTGATGATCAGGGTGTCGATGTTGCTGCGTCTGGAGACGCGCTGGCATACTGTTCCCAGACGACTGCCTTTGACGGCTCCGAGGCCCAGCGCCCCCATCACCAGCAGGTCATAGTTGCCGCTGTTGGTTTCATTGACCAGCTCGCGGTAATTCTTGCCCTCCAGGGAGCGGCGTTTGACGGGGTTCTCAAGCTTGCCGGCGAATCTATCCACCTGATCCAGGTAGGAGTCGGTGATAATGGAGAGGCCTCTGGTGATCAGGTCGTCATGCACATCACGCTGACGCTCCAGTTCCTGTTCTTCGCGAAACTGCTCCGGCAGACCGCCCTCCATTTGACGAAAGCGCATATCGTGCAGCTTGGCTGCATAGACGTGAGTAGCGGTCAGCTCACTATCGAACAGGGACGCGAGAGCAACAGCCTCGTGAATCCCCTGGTTGGAGTGATCTGACGAGTCCACGGCCAGTAGAATGGATTCGTAGGAGGGCAGGGTGGCTCTCTCTGTATGAATGGTTTGCGTCTGTGCGCTCATGCAAAAACTCTTTCAATAAAGGAACCACGGAATACACGGAAAAATAAGATACTTCTCAAAAACCCAGTGCATTGTTCGAGACTGTGTAGGATGCTGCTGAGCTTGCGAAGCGCATCAATCGCGGGTGTACTCGACAGATGCGCTTCGCAAGCTCAGCAGCATCCTACGTACTGTTCCTTCACACGAAGTTACAAAGTTCCGTGTCGTCCGTGTGTTCCGTGGTGGACAATCACTGCAAAAACCAGTAACCCACGATATAGCCGATCACGATCACATTGATGACGCCGGCAACGATCGCCAGGTAGTCCATCAGGCTCAGGCGGTATCCTGGTTGTTTATCTGCCACGACGTCATCCATGGTGATTTATTTGAAAGTGAAGTCCACTGTGGCGGTTCCGCCGGCTTCAACCTTGACCTTGGCTTTCTGGTTCTTCAACATGCCGTGCCACGCCTTGATGGTGTAGTCGCCCGGGGGGACGTCGGCGATGCTGAAGGTTCCATCTTCACCGACCTGGGCAAAGTAGGGATTTTTGGCGATAAAGACAAAGCCATGCATAAAGTCATGCGCGTCGCACTCGACTTTCATGGCAGGTCCCTTTTTAACCTTGATGGTGGAGTTGACGGTGCCGGGCTCCGGTTGACTCACATTGATGATGGTTTTCTTGGGACCCTTGGCGTCGCCGCGGATCAACTCATAGGTGTGAATATTGTGCAGCACAGGATCCTTGCTGACCGCTGCAAGGTTGGAATTATTTTTCATCACCTGCATGAAAGGCTTGAACTCGCATCCCTCCTGGTCGATGGTGGCGTCGCCAACCTCGGCAGGGAAGGCCTTGCCCTCCTTGATCTTTTCGAGATAGACAATGGTGTCCATCAGGTGTCCATCGACCACGCGCACATAGTCGATTTCGCGCTCACCGGTGCCACAGACATCGTTGTCCTTGCTGATGCCATAGACTTTGGGAGGCTGATCCTTGCCAGTAAAACTGATGCTGCCGGTGATGGTTCCACCATCGCTTACCGCACCCTCTTTGTAGGCTGCAGCCTGGCTGTTGAGGGGTAGTGCGCAAACACCGGCGATGCTGAGGGCTAAGAGCAATTTCTTCATACTGTTTTCTCCTGGGTTGTTAATCTGGGTTATATGGTTAACGAGACAAAGTCTCATACTGGCAAGACATGGAAACCTTTTTAATTTCTCGCAAAGCCGCCAAGACGCAAAGGTTTTTCTTGGCGAGCTTGGCGTCTTTGCGAGAGTTATGGTTAAAAATTATTACATCATGCAAGGATTTTCAGTTTGTCTATCCGGGTCTATGCTGCCTGATCAGATCGGTTCTGATCAGGGTTTAAGAGTTCTTCGATCATTTCGATAAAGACACTGCGCTTGACGCTGTCTTCGGCTGATTTGAGCCGGGTCAGCAGCTCTTCATTGCCGATTCTGGTGTCGAACTGACGCAGCGCCCGGCCGAGGAGGCGCGCTTCCTCTCCGGTACTGAGCATGACGCTGGATACAACTTTTTTGATGGCTTTCCTGGTGAAACTTTCCTCATCCAGGGGTTTTAAGAGTTGCGCCAATCCCCTGGCAGCAGCAACCCGGACACCCATATCGTCATCATCCAGGCTTTCCATCAGTTTGCGTGCGATGCTCAGCGGCGGTACGTCCCGCACTACCATGTGGCCGGCGTCATCCGGATCCCGGCTATTCAGTGACAGCCGCACAAGGGCACCGATGGCCTGGACGCGCAAGGTATATTCGGGCGCTCTGGTCGCTTCTATCAAAGGCACCAGAGCAGCACGGTTTCCGAGGTAGCTCAGTGTTCGCGCGCAGGTGACCTTGTGATCGATGTCGCCGATCGCCAGCTGTGTAATCAGGGCGCCGACTGCATCCATGAGTTCGGGTATTCGCTGACTGCGTTGTGCGATGACGCCAATGGCTTCTGCGGCCTCGCGCCGTATCTGCTCGTCATCATCGTTGAGCGCCAGAATCAATGTGTCGATCGCGAGAGGATCGTCCGTTTCGGCCAGCGCCCTTGCTGCGAGACGGCGAACATCCTGCTGCACATCGGTTTTGCGGTGGGAGCGGATGCGCCGCATCATCGCCTTGTTATCTTTTACAATTCCCCTGTACTCACGGGTGATTTCATCCTCGATGATCTCTTCAGCAGCTGGCGCTGATGCGTTCATCATCGATTCCACATTCTCCATGGCAATGGCATCGAGTGTGGAGGTGGCGACTTCAACCTCACCCTCCTGGACGATTTGCGCAGGGGTTTCCGGTAAGTCGATGGTCTCTACAGCCACTTCCGGTGCGCTCTCGTGAGCTTTCGCTGAATCGCCGGTTTCTGATTCCGCTAGTTGCTCCTGTGTTTCATCCTTATCTTTTACAGTTTCGTCTGCCGGGGTGGAGGAGTCTTCAATAATCGCAATTCTACCACTGACTGCATCCACCACCAGTTCCAGCGGACGGGGTAATGGATTCTTCTCATCTGCCGCGCTATTCTCCTCCATGAGCATACCTCTATTTTCAAGCTCCATCAGCGACGTGAGCGCCGCCAGCCTGACTGTCTGCTGTTTATCAGTGACTGCTTTTCCCAGTGTCGCCATGACATGTGCATCGATGCGGCCCAGTTTGCCAACGGAGATGGCGGCTTCACGTCGCACCATGGGGTGGCCGTTGGCATCGTCAATCAGTGACAGCAGGGGGGCGATGGCGGTTGGATCGGCGTTGGCTCCCAGCAGGGTGCAGGCGGCTGCGGCCGTCTCTGCTGCAGTGTCGCTCATGCACTCAATCACGGCCTGGAAGTTTTGCCCGGAGAGCGGATTGCTAGTCACGACTGGTAAAAGCAGCGTGAGCAGTGTGGCGCGCACCTGACTGTCCGGATCGCTCAGCATCGATTCGAGCGCTCCCTGAAGTTCACTGGCATTGGCGCCATCTTTTGCCAGCCGGGCCACGGCTGTAATCGCTGCCCGGCGAACCTCCTCATGCGGGTCTTTGAGCAGCAGCAGCAGAGCGCCCAGGTAGTTGATTGCCTGCTTCTCCGCCAGTGCAAGGGCGGCCTCGGCGCGTACCTGTGCAGCATTGTCCTGCAAGGCGCGCCCGAGCGCTTTAATTGCATCCGGCGTAGCGGACTTTGCCAGCGCATGCGCCGCGCGCCGGCGATGCTGCGGCAGGCTCTGCAGGTTTTGCAGACGCTCGATGACTCGCGCCTCGCCTGCAGCGGAGATATCGATCAACGTATTCAGGATTTCGGGTTCGATATCCTGCTGCTTCTCGTCATCGATCAAGCCGGGCAGGGCATCGACGGCTTTCTCGGCCTTGAGCATTCCCAGCGCCTTGACAGCCTCCTTCTGAACATCCCACCAGGTATCCCAGTCGTCGTCCCATTCGAGATAGTCGGGGCGATGCAGCAGAATCTTCAGCAGTGGATCGATGGATTCCGAACTTCTGATCTTGCCCAGCGCTTCGGCGATCATGGTGCAGACTTCGCCGCTGGGGTCATTCTCAAGAGATTCGATCAATGCGGGCACCGCTTCAGTCGCACCGATATTCCCCAGGGCCTCGGCTGCATCGATGGATACATCCACATCTTCGTCTCTGAGTCGTTCGATCAGCGTATCGACCGATTCCCTGTCCCCCAGTATTCCCAGGGTGCGGGCAGCGTAGCAGCGGTCGGCTTCGTCGCCGGTTTGAAGAAGCTGGCACAAAACTTCCTGAGTCTCTTTTTCAAGGGTCATAATTATTTATTGAATTCTGGTTTCATGAAAAAATAGCAATAGATCTTTAAAGATAAGCAGATACTATGCCAGTTGCAAGCCTACAAATATCAGGGTGAAATTGAATGAATTATTCAATTATAGCCGCTGAAGGGTGGCAAATGGGTCGTAATGTGCAAATTAAATACAAGTTTTCGGTTGGCGGCAGTCAGTTTACAGGAGGTGGTTTCTGTTCTATCTCTTTACTGCAAACTGCCTACTGATGACTGCAGACTATGCTAATTGACGGCTTTTCATTCGCTGGCTCGATTTTTGCTTATTTTTCTAAAATGTTGTTTATTGAATATCCGTCAGGAGACGAGCATGGCTGAAACGCCTGAAGAGAAAGAATCAAGGCAACCTGCCCCGGAAAAAGAGCATAACTGGGGTCCAAAGCTGTTCATCGGGGTTTTGGTGGCAATCCTGGTGTTTTTCTACTGGCTGCTGATCTATTCGGGCGGCGTTACGGTTCATCACGGCTAATCAGAGAAAATATCAAACTGACGAGACATGAAGATCTTTTACTCTCGCAAAGACGCAAAGCCCGCCAAGAAAACCCTTTGCGTCTCTGCGTCTTTGCGAGAGTCATAAATATAATTTGATTCAATTGTAAAGATGTGGGTTACTCAAAAATTACGACTACGCAGGCGAGAAATGGACGAACAGATGGAACAGAAACGCAAAATGGGATTTTTTAGTACGCTGCTGTCAGTGGTGATTGCTTTTGCGATCGTGCTGGTGCTTTTTTATGGATTGAATCACCTTGTCATGAACATGCAGGGTCTGCCTCTGAACATGGATCTCACCCCGGCAGGGTGAGGATGACTGGAGTCCGGGTATGATGCATAGCAAATTAGCAAAACTGTTCCCCATGGAAGCTCTGATCAAATCGCTTTGCGCTTCAATCAGAACTCCCTTGCAAGTTTTTCGCTTCCTTATCTCTTTGCTGTTGATGCTGCTGTTTCTCGGTATCACTGCTTCTGTGCAGGCCGCAGATCCGGGAGTGGGGGATGTTGCGGATCGTATTGCGCCTGTTGGCCAGGTGCAGTTGGTTGGCCAGCCGCCGCTGGAGCTTGAATCTGAAATTGCAGCAGTTGAAGAGAGTATCGAACCCAGGGCTGCGCCCAGGCCAACGCGCTCGGATTATCCGGATATCGGCGTCAGCAGCAAGGCGATCGTATGGGTGCTGGCGCAGCTGCATCTCTTTTTCGGCGCGCTGGTGCTGGCGGTGCCGCTGTTCGTACTGATCATCGAACTGGTGGGTGTGTTCACCGGTGACGAGCGCTACGATGACATGGCGCATGAGTTCATGAAGATCAGCCTCACGGGCTTTTCCATCACGGCTATTTTCGGCGGTTCGCTTGCGCTGGCGCTGTTTATGCTCTACCCGGACTTCATGGCTTACATGATGCGCGTCTTCGGCGCACAGTGGCTGGTCTATGCAGGGCTGTTCTTCTTCGAGACCTTTTTCCTCTACACCTATTACTATGGTTGGAATGCATTCCGCTACGGCAACAAAAAGTGGGTACACCTCTCACTCGGCCTGATGCTCAACGCCTCGGGTCTGACTATCATGGTGCTGGCCAACTCCTGGGCGACATTTATGATGGCGCCCTCAGGCGTCAACGAAGTGGGAGCAGTGGTCGGCAACATCTGGGAGGTGATGAAGGGCCCCCTGTGGAATCCGATCAACCTGCACCGCTTTATCGCCAATATCGCATTCGGCGGCGCCGTGGTTGGCGCCTATGCCGCGTTCAAGTTTCTCAGCAGCAGTGATCCCGAGAAGCGGGCGCATTACGACTGGATGGGCTACACCTCCAACTTCATCGCCATACTGGCATTTCTGCCGCTGCCTTTCGCCGGTTACTGGCTGATGGCGGAGATTTACGCCTACTCACAGCAGATGGGCATCACGGCGATGGGCGGCATCCTGGCGTGGCTGTTTATCCTCCAGGCGGTGCTCATCGGCACCATTCTGCTGGCGGGCAACTTCTATCTGTGGGCAGGGATGTCGCGCACCGATGGTTCGGATCGCTATAAATGGCTGGTCAAATATATTGCCCTGATTCTGGTGGTCACCTTTCTGATCTGGATTACGCCGCACACACTGATGCTCTCCGCCTCTGAAATTTCACTGCTCGGCGGAACGCACCACAGCATTCTTGGCCCCCTCGGCATCATGCCGGCGAAGAATATCGCGGTGAACCTGATGCTGATCGTGACCTTTCTCTCATTCCAGCTCTACCGGCGTTCCGACAAGGTGGCAACGGTTCGATGGGCGCCTGCCGGCAATGCGCTGATGGTGGCGATCTACGTGGTGGCGATTGCCAATATCATCTTCCTCGGCGTCTACTACGGCTACTTCACCAACACGGTCTACAAGGTGGGCTCTTCTGTTGCACAGGTGGTCTCAACGCTGGTTGTCATCATCTCCGGCATCGTCATCGATACATTGATGTTCCGCAATGCAAAAACCCTGCCGTCGCACTGGGGACGCATTCCCGACCGGGCGCAATATGCACTGTTCGCGCTGCCGATTGCATTCACCTGGTTGATGGGACTGATGGGTTATGTGCGCTCTTCGGTCAAAACGCACTGGCATGTCTATACGGTGATGAAGGACAACTCGCCGGATAACTTTATTCCGACCATCGCCTATGCAGGCAACATGATCACGCT
>JAUXDV010000080.1 GCA_030620735.1 Gammaproteobacteria bacterium | reverse complement strand
CAGGAGAGGGGAGCCAATCGCTGAGGCTTGGGCGGATGATTAGCAGCCAGGCGGGGAAGAGGGCCGGTTCCAGTTCGGGTTCCAAATTCTGGAACAACTCCCAGGCCTGGACCAGGTCTACGCTGGCATCCGTTTTCGCCGGATCTGACTGCTCGGGGAAGCGCCAACACAACTCAAAACGGTCCAGCAATGCGTCCGCGGGATTTTGCAACTGGTCGCAGGCGCGTGCGTGGCGCTGCAGCAGTACCGCATGGCTGCGCCAATCGTGTTCTGCTTGCACCGCCTCGATCACCGCGATCCAGTCCAGATTGCGCAATGCAGTGTAGCTGCGGTGCAGTTGTGGTTGCTGCGGATCGAAATTGCGACCTGCCAACGCCACGCCAAGACGCCGCCATAAAGGCTCCATAAAGGGACGGCTCTCCCGCCCCAGCATCTCAACTGCCAGGGGCTGGATTTCATCCTGCAGATCGGCAAGCTCCTCTTCGGGATCCGTAATAGGGAGATTCTGCTGTTGCATCGCATCGAGCAGCAGTTCCAGCTTGCCAAGCCGGTGCTGGGCGGGATCGGTTTGGTAGAGCTTTTCCAGCAACTCCCCGGCTGCATCTACATCCCTGCGTCCCAGGGCCCGGACGATGTCATTGGCCAGGTTGGCGCCGGTGGTGTCCATGAACAGATCCAGCTGGGGCTGCTCTGCGTTCTTGCAGCAGCCTTCGTGGAAGAGGCTGTCGAGAAGATGATCACTGCTGAAGCGCAGGGCGGCGCTTCCGCCCCAGGCGTGATAGTCAAGCGATGTGGGTTGCAGTCCCAGGGCGCGGGCGTAAACGACCGCCCGGGTGAGGTCCTTGCGGATTTGCGGAAGATCTCCGCTCAACTTCTCATCCAGCAGCTGCAGCTTGCCGCTGCGCCATTGTTCGTAATCGCTGTAGAGCAGATGCCCCTCGGCGAGGAGGAATTCCAGGGGGATGTATTCGCCCTGTTCCAGCAACAGCTGGTCGATGCGGTGTTGGATTTGAGGGTTCATAGAGCTATTTACAATAGCACCCGCTCGATTCCCTGCAGTTTGACCTCTTCGATAAATCCCTGCTGCCAATTCTCGCCAAGTATCTGATTGGCCATCTCCATGACGATGTAGTCGGTTTGCAGGCCGGTATCATTGCGGTATTTCATGAGCCCCTGCTGGCAGGCGGGGCAGGAAGTGAGCAGCTTCACCTGCTGCGGCTGTGCGCGGCTGCTGCCGGTCAGTTCGATGATGCCGCTGCTCAGCTCTTCGCTTTTACGGAAGCGCAGCTGCGTGGCGATATCCGGCCTCGAGGTGGCGAGGGTTCCGGATTCTCCGCAGCAGCGCTCGGAGAGTAATACCTCGCTGCCAGTCAGCAGCTGCGCCACTTTCAGCGGAGCGTGGGTTTTCATGGGAGAGTGGCAGGGATCGTGGTAGAGATACTTTTTTCCCGTGGTGCCATCGAGAGTAACGCCCTTCTCCAGCAGGTATTCATGGATATCGAGCAGTCGGCAGCCGGGGAAGATCAGTTCGAATTCATACTTCAGCAGCTGATCCATGCAGGTGCCGCAGGAGACCACTACCGTGTTGATATCGAGATAATTGAGGGTGTTGGCGATGCGGTGAAACAGCACCCGGTTCTCTGTGGTGATCTGCTTGCCGCGATCCGCCATGCCGTTGGATGTTTGCGGGTAGCCGCAGCAGAGATAGCCCGGCGGCAGAATCACCTGTGCGCCGTTGTGGTAGAGCATGGCGATGGTGGCCAGGCCGATATCCGAAAAGAGGCGCTCAGATCCACAGCCGGGAAAGTAGAACAGTGCTTCATTGCTTTCCGCCTGCTGCGGCTGGCGAATGATCGGCACCCGGGTTTTATCCTCCAGCTGCAGTGCCTCGCGGAATCCCTGTTTGGGAAAATCAACCTCTATCGGCCGACGCACGAGCTCGACCAGCTGTGATGTGATCGGTGGAATTTCGGTAGTGGCGGCCGGCAGCCCTGGTTTGAGCAGGCCGACGGTTTTTGCCAGACGATGCCCAAGCGTGATGCCTTTGAATCCCCACTTGGCCAGCAGTGTGTGCATCAGGTGTATGAGGCGGGGGTTGGTGCTATTGAGAAACGCCATGGCGGCGCTCACTGCGGGATTGCTGCGTTTTTTGCCGCGCTGTTCGAGGATCTTGCGCATGCGGATGGTGACTTCGCCAAAATCGATGTCGACCGGGCAGGGCGTCAGGCACTTGTGGCACACGGTGCAGTGGTCAGCGACGTCGTTCATATCCACGAAGTGGCGCAGCGCAATGCCGCGCCGGGTCTGCTCTTCGTAGAGAAAGGCCTCGATGATGAGCCCGGTGGCGAGGATCTTGTTGCGCGGCGAGTAGAGCAGGTTGGCGCGCGGGATGTGGGTCATGCACACTGGCTTGCACTTGCCGCAGCGCAGGCAGTGTTTGACTTCATCATTGAGCAGTCCCAGCTCGCTCGCTTCGAGAATGATCGCCTCCTGCTTAACCAGCTGCAGAGAAGGGGTGTAGGCGTTTTTGAGTCCGGAACCCGGCATTAGTTTGCCGCGGTTGAAGTGCTGTTCTGGATCGACTGATTCCTTATAGTCGACGAATTGATCCAGTTTTTCCTCGTCCAGGTAGCGAATTTTAGTCAGGCCGATGCCGTGCTCACCGGAGATCGCGCCGTCCAATGATTTCACCAGCTCCATGATGCGGTCGACGATGGCGTCAGCCTGCTGCAACATGCGGTAGTTGTGTGAATGCACAGGGATGTTGGTGTGCACGTTGCCGTCGCCTGCATGCATGTGCAGCGCTACGAAGAGACGCTCGCTGCGTATGCGTTCATGAATTTTGTGAAGCCTGGCGCGCACCGGTTTCATATCCCGGCCGACGAATATCCCGTCCAGGCGGGCGGCGATCTCATCGCGGTAGGAGTGGCGCAGATCGCGGCGCAGCAGCAGGTCGATGAGTCGGTCATCGTGCTGAATGCGTTCGATCTCGGGGTTTGTCAGCAGCGCGTGATGTACCGAAGCCGGATCGTCGAGGTGTTCGAGGATCTGCTGCCAGCGCCCGCTAGCCTGCACCATGGCCTTGGTGGCGGCGCGCTGCTTGCTCCTGAGGATAGCGCTGTTCTCGGCGGACTCCTCGTAGGCGGCGATATGCCACAACTCCTGCATGTCGCCTTGCAGATATTGCAGCACCGCGCTCTTGATCGCCAGCTTGTTTTTGATCGACTCTTCGATATTGATACGTTCGATGCCGAGGTTGTAGTCGGCCAGTCTCTGCAGCGGAATCACCACGTCCTCGTTGATCTTGAAGGCGTTGGTATGCGCGGAGATGGCCGCAGTGCGGGCGCGGTCTATCCAGAAACGCCGCCGCGCCTCGGGCGATGTGGCGATGAAGCCCTCTGCATTGCGGGCGTTGGCAAGCAGGACGATGCGCTCAGCAGCAGCGGCGACTGCAGTCTCATCATCAGAGATGATATCGGCAATCAGCACCATCTTGGGACGTTCTCGCCTGGCCGCCTTGGTGGCGTATTTGACCGCCTTGACATAGCGCTCGTCGAGATGCTCCAGGCCGGACATCAGCACTCCCGGCAGGCGCTCGACATACTCTTTGAGTTCGACGATTGCCGGCACTGCCGTGGAGAGATCGTTGCCGAAAAACTCCAGGCAGATGGTGCGCACATGCTCCGGCATGCGATGCAGGATGAAGGTGGCGGAGGTGATCATACCGTCACACCCCTCCTTCTGCACGCCGGGAAGTCCGCTGAGGAACTTATCGGTGACATCCTTGCCGAGCCCGCTCTTGCGGAATGCACTTCCCGGGACTTCCAGCGTCTCGGTGCGTATCAGGGTCTTGTCGCCTGCTCTTCTCCAGCTGAGGTGAAAAATTACCGTTGGTTGCTCATGAATCTTGCCGAGGTTGTGATTGACGCGCACCACCTCCAGCAGATCTCCCTGCGGCGTCACCATTCTCCAGGAGGCAAGATTGTCCAGCGTCGTCCCCCACAACACAGCCTTTTTTCCACCGGCATTCATGGCGATATTGCCGCCGATGGTGCAGGCGTCCTGCGAGGTGGGGTCCACGGCAAAGGCGAGACCATGCTGCCCGGCCAGCTCGGAGACGCGCCGGGTGACGACGCCGGCTCCGCAGCTTACGGTAGCGACCTCACTATCGACGCCCGGCAGGAGTGTTTGTTCAACGGCAGAGAGGCGCTCCAGTTTCTCTGTATTGATGATGGCGGCGCGGGTATCCAGCGGCACTGCCGAGCCGGTATAGCCGGTGCCGCCGCCGCGCGGGATGATGGTCAAACCGCAGCTGATACAGGCTGACACAATGGCTGCAACTTCTGACTCCCTGTCCGGGGAGATCACTACAAAGGGCATCTCGACGCGCCAGTCCGTCGCATCGGTAGAATGGGAGACCCGCGCCAGGCCGCCAAAGTCGATGTTGTCGCGCCGGGTGATATTTTGCAGCGCAGTGTAGACATCACTGCGCAGCTTGTTGTTGCGCTCGAAACAGTCGCCAAAGCGGGTCACGGCCTCACGCGCCAACTGCAGCAGCTGCAGCGCCTGGAAATTGTCCAGTGCGCGGGATTCAAACTGGTCCAGGCGGTGATTCAGCGCATCGAGCAGGCCTCTGCGCCGCTTGTGGTCCGCCTGCAGGTCGTCCTGCAGATAGGGATTGCGCGATACCACCCACATATCTCCCAACACCTCGAACAGCATCTTCGCCGAACGCCCTGTTGCACGCGTCGAGCGCAGCTCTTCATGCAGGCGCCAGCCATCCTCACCCAGGTAGCGGATGAAGATTTCACGATCCGAAAAGGAGGTGTAGTTATAGGGGATCTCGCGAATGCGGTTCAAGTCTGTCATTGTGTTCCACGTATGCGGCATGGTTTGGCGCAAAGTGGGATTTTACAGGAATTAACGACATGTTACCCGTCGTGTTATGAACCACAGATGCACATAGATAAACACAGATGAAAACAAGTGAATGGTATGTGTGACTTCTCAAAAAACCCATGCATTGAATACATTTTGTTAAAACAGATGTCATTGCGAGGAGCCGGAGGCGACGCGGCAATCTGATTTGGAGATTGCCGCAGTCGCTTAGGCTCCTTCGCAATGACGGCATTCACACGGACTTTTGAGAAATTACGCGTATGCATACAGGCATTTCAACAACCGCATGCCAGCATGGCCTTCTGCATTTCGTGGCCAGATGGCTGCGATATCCAGGATCAGGAGTTCCGTGGCTTATCGATTTTCAGGGTCTCTCCTTTTATGAGTTTGACTTCCGCTGGGGCAGTCAGGGCATCTCCTGAATTGACCTCTTTGCGGGCACGGTAGAGATAGCCGCCCAGTGCGCCACCCGCAGTTGTGAGAATCGACAGGCCGAGTGTCATGGAGCCGATCAGCAGTATCAGGGCCCCGGCCCCGATGGCCCCGGCAAAAGCGGCGCCGACCTTGAAGTTTGCCTTGGCGTGGGTGGTTTTTGCCTCCCTGGCGATATCCTTCTGCGCCTGCTTGACGACGCGGGTCTTGGCGCGTTCGGCATTGACACGTATTTTTTCACGCTCTTTGGCGAATCTCCTGTCTGCCCTGGCGAGATGATCCTTGCGCAGATGCGCCGCCATGGAGTTGAACCAGAATGCAGCAACCACACTGATAAACAGCAGTGGTACAGCCAGGCGCAACCAGCCATAACCCTGCAAGTCATCAGGCGCCAGCAGCACCAGCGCCACAGTGACAATTTGAATCAAAAGAATTGCTAAAAAGTATTTAAGCATGCCTCGCACCAGTCAGGCGTTGTATCGACTATTCTTGATGTATGCTGGCAGAAAATGGCGGAATGCGCTACCGCTTGCAGTCTCTTATTCACCACGGACCGCAGGGCAAGCAAGATGGGGAAGTTTTTTGGACAGCCACATAGAAGTTTTCAGCGGTCATTCGCCGAATTTGCTAAAAGCAATTTTTATCCCCCAACATATTGCCGCCAATGATCAGCAATTTCTGCTCGACGGCAAATCCAGACGCGTTCCTGAGAAACCACATAGTCGAGGAAGCGCACGAGTGCATCAGCCCTTGCTGGATGGCCGGATATTCTGCTGTGCAGACCGACGCTCATGAGTTTGGGATGCTGCTCACCTTCAGTCATCAGGAGATTAAAAGCAGCGCACAGGCTTTGGTAAAATGCCTCACTATTATCCATTCCCGATCCGGACAAATAACGGAAATCATTATTCACCAGTGTGTAAGGTATGATCAGATGTGAAGGCTGCCGGGGAAACCAGTAGGGCAAGTCATCATTGTAGGCGTCCGAATCATAGCTGAACCCGCCCTGTTGAATGAGCAGGTCACGCGTATTATTACTGCATCGTCCTGTATACCAGCCAACGGGTGATTTGCCACTGATTTTGTGGATGATTTCAACCGTGCGCTGAATGTGTTCCCGCTCTTCGTTGATTGCGACATTGCGGTAATTGATCCAGCGATAACCGTGCCCGGCGATTTCGTGTCCGGCTTCCGCCAGCGCATACCCGGCATCCGGGTTTAGCTCCAGGCTGCGGCCCACGGCAAACGCGGTCAGGGGTAATTGATAGTTGGCAAAGATACGTAATATGCGCCAAAAACCGGCGCGCGCGCCATATTCATAAAAACTTTCGACACTTTTATCGCGTTCACTGATGCGTGGCTGACGACCGGGGATTTCCTGTAGATAGGTTTCTGAACTGTCATCACCATTCAGTATGTTTTGCTCTGCGCCCTCTTCGACATTGAGTACAAACTGCAAAGCCAGTTTTGCATCGCAGGGCCATTGCGGATCGGGCGGGTTGGCGCCATAGCCGATGAGATCGCGGCTGTCGTCATCCATTGCAGATTGGTACTTTAATTTCTGCATCATCCCTAACCGAGTTCAAAAGTCGTCACACCATAGATTTGCGCATCAGGCAATGCCGGCTTGTTGCCAAAGTACATGCGGGCGCACCCAAATACCTCTTTCATCTCCTCGTCGCTGACCAATTGCATTGCGCTTTCGTTGATCTCCGGCACATCAATAAAAACAGCTTCTCCGGCGGCATGGTCGGAGAGGCCGGTAAACAAGTCTAACGCAATCACGGCATTATCCGCGAACAACGGACCGATCTTGAATCCGTTTCTGCAGCGGCGAATAACGCCGTACCCGCAGAGTTGTTCTCCATCCATGACACCGAGCGCACGGCTGTCGGGCTGCGTAATCCAGGCCTTGAGAAAAGCCGGGCGAGCAGTTGGGAAATGAGAGGTGTCGTAGTCGAGCAGAGAGTTGAACGGTACACCCGACAATGGGATTACTGAAGACGGCAGTGGAGAGGGAGCGCCCGTTCCTTCAAATCGAATTTCCCGATGAGAGAATTTGAACCCGCCCTTCGTATAAAACGGCTGCATCTCAAACACGCCATCCATACCGATACAGACTGGCGAATTTAATCGGGACTGTAGTTTTTCGCGTCTGGCAAACCACAATTTGGTTCCCAACCCATGCCCACGATATTCAGGTTTGACAATAAAAAAACCCATAAAGCCGAATTCCCTCCGGTAAGAGACAATACTGCCGCCACCGATCAATTCGCCGTCAATTTCAGCGGCAATATAGCCATCCGGGTCAGTGTTCCAGAAGATATTGGCGTCATGCAGGCCTGGATTCCAATCTTCGCTGGCGGCCCAGCTTATGAGTATGTCCAGCTCTGATCGGGACATTGGTCGAATGAGTAATTTGTCAGACACACTTGATCTGCTCATGAATCGTTATGCCAATGAGTATGTGTTGTATAACCATAGCACAGCTGAGAATAGCCACTCTATACTCTACAGCCGTTCTCTGATTTAGCTATCTGTGCAGATTTGTTAGGATACGGCGAAGGCAGGTCAATACTCACTGATTCAGCAATCAGAGCTGGTTTGGAGGGATGCGGTGAATGACTGCCACATACTCCAAGCGGTCATTGGTCGATCATGGCAGAAACAACATCCGACTCTTTCTGCCGCTCATCACGCCAATCTTGGCCATTTCCAAAATATTTTCTAGATTTATTTGGAGCATATAGATACTATTTGATTATTGCTGGACTGAGATAGACGAACTGCCTATCTCAGTCCACAAGGAAACTGTATAATAAATTGTTCTGCGTAATAGATTTAAAGAATCAGTGGAATATT
>JAUXDV010000329.1 GCA_030620735.1 Gammaproteobacteria bacterium | reverse complement strand
ACATACATCACGCCGACCAGCCCTGCGCCGATCTGGCTGGCGAGGCGGATGCGCTGCGCTTCTCCGCCGGAGAGGGTCTCTGCGCTGCGCTCCAGCGACAGATAGTTGAGTCCCACATTGACCAGGAAGCTGAGGCGCTGGTTGATCTCCTTGATGATCTTTGCGGCAATCTTGCCCTGTTTTCCAGGCAGCGACAGTTGTTGAAAAAATTCCAGGGCATGATTGACAGGCATGCTGGTGATGTCAGGGAGTGCGACATCGTCCACGAATACATGACGGGCGGCTTCATTGAGGCGGCCGCCATGACACTCGGGGCAGGGCTGCACCGAGACATACCTTGCCAGTTCGTCGCGCACCGAGCTGGACTCGGTTTCACGGTAGCGGCGGCGCAGATTGTTGATGATGCCTTCGAAGGGTTGGTTTTTAGTGACCGAGAGTCCGCGCATATTGCGGTAGCTCATTTTGACTGCGGTTCTGCCGGTGCCGTAGAGCAGCAGTTTCTGCTGTTTTTTTGAGAGCTTCTTCCAGGAGGTCTCTATGTCAAAAGCATAGTGTTCGGCGACGCCTGCCACTAACTGAAAATAGTAGCTGCTGCGCCTGTCCCAGCCGCGTATGGCGCCGCCGGCAAGACTTGACTCATGATTGGCAATCACCTTGTCGGGATCAAAAAACTGGTCGACTCCCAGGCCGTCACAAGTGGGGCAGGCACCCACCGGGTTGTTGAATGAGAACAGGCGCGGCTCCAGCTCCTCGATGCTGTAACCGCACTGGGGGCAGGCGAAATTGGCCGAGAAGATCAGCTCCTCACCGCCGTCAGCATCCATGGGGGCAACACGCGCAATGCCTCCGGCCAGATGCAGCGCAGTTTCGAAGGATTCGGCCAGGCGCTGCTGCAGGTCCGGGCGCACCTTGAAACGGTCGATGACGACTTCGATGCTGTGTTTTTTGTGCAGTTCGAGATCCGGAGGGTCATCCAGTTCATAGGTGTCGCCATCGATGCGCGCGCGCAGATACCCCTGTGCATGCAGTTCCCCCAGCAGTTTATGATATTCGCCCTTGCGTTCTGAGATGACCGGCGCAAGCAGCATCAATTTCTCTCCTTCGGGGCGGGAGAGCACCTGGTCGACCATCTGGCTGACCGTCTGCGCCTCAAGCTTGTCGCCATGTGTAGGACAGCGCGGCGTGCCGGCGCGGGCGAACAGCAGCCGCAGATAGTCGTATATCTCGGTGATGGTACCGACCGTTGAGCGTGGGTTGTGGCTGGTGGACTTCTGCTCGATGGAGATTGCCGGGGAGAGCCCTTCGATGTGATCGACATCCGGCTTCTCCATGACGGAGAGAAACTGGCGTGCATAGGCGGAAAGCGACTCCACGTAGCGCCGCTGCCCCTCTGCATAGATGGTATCGAAGGCGAGGGAGGATTTTCCAGAACCGGAGAGCCCGGTAATGACGATCAGTTTATCCCGCGGCAGTTGTAGCGAGATATCCTTGAGGTTGTGTGTGCGCGCGCCACGGATGGAGATCTGTTGCATGCGGTTTCTTGATGCCGGAAAAATCAGTTACTATACGTTCTTTTTTGTCTCTTCGCTAAAGGGTTGTTCACGATTCATGCACGCATCAATGACATCGACCGAAAAACGTGCTGCTTTTTCGCTTTCAAGCATCTATGCGCTGCGCATGCTTGGTCTCTTTATGATCATGCCGGTATTTGCCATCTATGCGGAGCAGTTGGAGTATGTCACACCGATCCTCATTGGCCTGGCGATCGGTATCTATGGCCTCACCCAGGCACTGCTGCAAATCCCTTTCGGTATGCTGTCTGATCGTATCGGGCGCAAGCCGGTGATCATTGGCGGGCTGCTGCTGTTCGCACTGGGCAGTGTCGTTGCAGCAATGGCGGATAACATTTACTGGATCATCGCCGGGCGCGCCATTCAGGGCAGCGGTGCGATTGCGGCGGCAGTCATGGCGCTGATGGCGGATCTTACCAGTGAATCCCATCGCACCAAGGCGATGGCGATTATTGGTGTCAGTATCGGTATGGCATTTTCAGCGGCTCTGGTTCTCGGGCCTGTTCTCAATGAGTGGAT
>JAUXDV010000138.1 GCA_030620735.1 Gammaproteobacteria bacterium | reverse complement strand
TCTCTCGCAAAGACGCCAAGACCGCCAAGAAAAACCTTTGCGTCCTTTGCGTTCTTAGCGAGAGATTCTTTTAAAACTTGACTCATTTGCAAGCATTTTAGTGAATCAAGGATTCTAGTCTGAAGTAGAGAGGGATTGGGAGTGTTCGAACTGGTTCGTGCGGGCGGTTGGCTGATGGCGCCGATACTGCTTTGTTCCGTGATTGCCCTGGCAATCATTATTGAGCGTTTTATCGCATTGCGGCGTTCGCGCGTTATTCCCCACAATGTCGTGCAGAATGTCTACAGGGAGTATAAACAGGCAACATTGACCCCTGACTATATCAACTCGCTGCATGACAAATCACCGATGGAGCAGATACTTGCGGCGGCGTTGTGGAACCGCAACCAGCCTCGCAGTGTGATGAAGCAGGCGATTGAAGAGACGGGACGGCAGGTGACCCATGGTTTGGAACGTTACCTGGGCGGGCTTGCCACCATTGCAGATATTACGCCGTTGCTGGGACTGCTTGGAACCGTTCTCGGCATGATTACGGTGTTTGCAGAGATTGTTTCGGCTGGTGTGGGCAATCCCGGTGCGCTTGCCGGCGGGATCTCACAGGCGCTGATTACAACAGCAGCTGGTCTCTCTGTCGCCATTCCTGCGATGTTGTTCCATCATTTCCTGACATCAAGGGTTGATGAACTGCTGCTCGATATGGAGGAGAAGGCGGTGCAGATGGTTGATGTCTTACACCGGAGCAACAAGTAAGTGCAACTGCGGGCGCGTCCAAGAAAAACGCCAAGGGTCAATCTTACGCCCCTGATCGATGTGGTGTTTCTGCTGCTGATTTTTTTCATGGTTTCAACCACGTTTAGAGATTCGGCCCGCATCAAGGTTGTGCTCCCCTCGATAGAGACTGAAGATCCTGAAGATCAACACGCTATAGACCTCACCATACAGGTCGCCGCAGACGGCATGATGTCGGTAAATGATCGCGAGCTTGTCAAACCATCACCTCTAATGCTGAAACGGGCGATTGCCGATGTTGCCATGGGAAAGACGGATATTCCTGTTACTGTTAAAGTCGATAAAAATGCACCATTCCAGGCTGTCATGACGGTCATGGATGTCGCGGCGCAGCTTGGTCTGGACAAGCTTACGTTTCCGGGCAGGAAGCTTGTGCAGGAAGAGGAGTAGCGGGGCGCAGAAATGATGGTGCAATGCGCGGAGCTTACTGACGGACTTATTTGTCATCTCGACGTAGGAGAGATCTTAGTCTCGAGAAGTCTGCATGAAGACACCTGACTATCTGTGGAAAGCCTGGCATCCGCTGGCGCTGTTGCTCTCCCCCTTGTCCCTGCTTTTTCTGCTCATCTCCATGCTGCGAAGAGCTGCTTACCGGCTGCATCTGAAAAAAGTTTATCGTGCTCCGGTCCCGGTCATCATCGTTGGTAATATCAGTGTTGGAGGGACGGGGAAAACACCCCTTGTGATCTGGCTGTGCCGCTATCTCACCCGCATTGGCTATCATCCGGGGGTGGTGCTGCGCGGCTATGGAGGGTCAGCCACTCACTGGCCGCAACAGGTTCGTGCCGACAGCGATCCGCATATGGTTGGCGACGAGGCTGTAGTGATTGCAATGGAGACAGACTGCCCGGTATGTGTGGATCCGGATCGCGCCGGTGCTGTCAGGGAATTGCTCAGGCGCCACCCTTGTGATGTGGTTGTCTCTGATGATGGTTTGCAGCACTATGCACTGGTGCGGGATATGGAAATTGCAGTCATCGATGGTGAACGCCGCTTTGGAAACGGCCTGCTGCTCCCAGCAGGTCCCCTGCGTGAACCTGTATCGCGACTGCGCACGGTTGACTTCGTGATCATGAACCAACATTGCAGTCCGGGTTATCACTGTATACGTCTTGCTTCCGGAGATCTCATCAACCTTGCCACGGGGGAAGTGCAGCGTCTCGAGGAGATGAGCGGTCAAAGGGTGCATGCGGTGTCAGGTATTGGCAATCCGGGACGATTTTATCAGTTGCTGAGCGATGCCGGTATACAGGTCAGGGAAAGCAGCTATCCTGACCACCATAACTTTACAGCTGCCGATATCGAGTTCGATGATGATCTGGCTGTTATCATGACGGCTAAAGATGCAGTAAAATGCAGACCCTATGCGACTGACAGACACTGGTATCTGAAGTTGGAAGTGCAGCCCTCTGCAGACTTCATTCGCCAGCTCACATCAACCTTGCGACTCAAAGCAAATATGCAGCGGAATGAAAATGGATAAAAAACTCCTCGATATACTGGTTTGCCCCCTGTGCAAGGGGAAACTGGCCTACGATAAAAAGGCATCCGAGCTGATCTGTCCGGTTGACCGGCTTGCCTATCCTGTAAGCGACGGCATCCCGATGATGCTGGCGGTCGATGCGCGAAAACTCCCCGCAGATGAAGAGATCTCTGCATGAGCGATTTTCATATCGTCATTCCTTCCCGATATGGATCATCACGCCTGCCGGGAAAGCCGTTGCTGCAGATTGGCGATCTCCCCATGGTGCTGCATGTGGTGCAGCGCGCTGTCGAGAGCGGTGCTGCCAGTATCACGGTGGCAACGGATGATGAACGCATTGCGGACATCATTTCCGCCTCCGGCGTGGGTGTCTGCCTGACGGCAGCTGATCATCCCAGCGGCACTGACCGGCTGGCCGAGGTCGTCGAGAAAATGGGCTGGAATGACGACGCCGTCATTGTCAATCTGCAGGGCGATGAGCCACTCATGCCTCCACGCCTGCTGCAGCAGGTTGCCGCCAATCTCCAGGCAAACCCCGCCGCAAGTATTGCAACTCTCTGCACGGAGATCACGCAGCAGCAGGAGCTCTTCAATCCAAATGCTGTCAAGGTGGTGATGGACCGCAATGGTTTTGCCCTCTATTTCAGCCGCGCCCCCATCCCCTGGTACCGGGATGGTTTCGCGCTTGAAAAAAGAGAGCAGCCGCAGATGCTGCAGCACTATCGGCATCTCGGTCTCTATGCCTACCGCGCCGGCTTTCTCAGGCGCTTCAGCAGCTGGCAACCTGCGCCTGTGGAGCAGTGCGAATCACTGGAGCAGCTGCGCGCCCTGTGGATGGGAGAGAAGATACATGTCGCAGAGGCGTTCGAGACTCCTCCGCCCGGTGTCGATACGCAAGAGGATCTGCAGCGCGTGAGGGAGATCCTCAGTCACTAAATAGAAAGTTTGCAGTCATCAGTAGGCAGTTTGCAGTAGTCAGCAATATGTATAGACTTCTGCCAACTGCCAACTAACTAACAACTGCGAGAAAGTCCGGTCGCTCATCTGCAGATTGAGAAATATGGGATTAAACCATGGCGCAAGAGATAGAGTTGAAATTCCTGGTTCTCGATGACAGCTGGCGTGATGCGGTCAGCGAGGAGATCCGCATGCGGCAGGGATTTTTGTGTGATGGTTTTGAGCGTTCCATGCGTGTGCGTACAGAGAATGACAAGGCGTTTCTGAATATCAAGCGCTCCACGGATGGAATTCATCGACTCGAATACGAGTATGAAATACCTTTTGATGAAGCGCAGGAGATGCTCGACAGCGTCGCCCTGCAGCCGCTCATCGAGAAGGTTCGCTATCTGATTCCGGCAGGTGAATACGAGTGGGAGATCGATGGCTTTTCAGGGGAGAATGAAGGTCTGATCGTTGCAGAGATCGAACTGCCATCAATCGATGCGGATTTTGTAAAGCCCTCCTGGCTGGGGATGGAAGTCTCCGATGACTTTCGTTATTACAATGTCTCTCTGCGTGAAAATCCTTTTTCAAGTTGGTGATCACCGTCTGTGATAGTGTAGTGGACTCAAAGAGACAGCAACGATCGTCATTCCGGCGAAGGCCGGAATCCAGTAAATCATTAAATTCCCTGGATCCCGGCCTTCGCCGGGATGACGCATTTTCACAAAGAGTGGATTATTTCTGGCTGCTGACTCTTCTATTCCTGCTACTCATTCTGGGTGGATGCGACTCTTCCCCGCCATCCCATATCCGCTTTGGCGTGCAGAGCCTGCCGGTGAATTTTGATCCCCGCTATGCCACGGATGCCGCATCCGAGCGCGTCAATCATCTGCTCTATCGCGGCCTGGTGCGCTTTGATCAGGATCGGCGTGCAATCCCGGACCTTGCGCAGTGGAGCAGGCCGCAGCCAAACCGCTATCGCTTTACACTGCGTGATCAGCCCCTGTTTGATAATGGAAGCAGGCTCGGCATGCATGATGTTGCTGCAACCTATGAGGCCATTCTCGATCCTGAAAAGCACTCTCCGCATCGTTCGACGCTGTCGGTGATCGAGGAGATCAGGGTGGTGGATGAGGCGACGCTGGAGTTCGTTCTCAAACGCCCCGATCCATTTTTCCCCTCCTACCTGGTGACAGGTATACTGCCTGCAGGCCTGCTTGACTCCGCGCATGACTTTACGCAACAGCCGGTCGGCAGCGGGCGTTTCCGCTTGCTGGAGAGGGATGCATCCCATCTGCTGCTGCAGCGGAAACATGACCGGCAAAAGATAGAGCTGGTGCTGGTCAAGGATCCGGCAATTCGCGTGCTGAAGCTGCTGCGAGGTGAAATCCAGCTGATGCAGAACGATCTCTCTCCGTCGCTGGTGGAGTATCTCTCCCGGCAGCCGGAGATTGCGTTGTCAACGACAGCCGGCAGTAACTTCACCTACCTGGGATTCAACCTCGAGGATCCATTGACAGCGGACCACCGTATCCGTGAGGCCATCGCACACGCGATTGACCGGAAGGCGATTCTCCACTATGTTTTTCATGATCGTGCGCGCCTCGCCAATGCGCTCTTTCCCCCGGAACACCAACTGGCTGACAGGGGTTTAAAAACAATTCAGTATGATCAACGGCATGCGCGTGATCTGCTGTCACAGGCGGGCTATGATCTACAGAATCCGCTGCGGCTCACCTATAAAACATCCAGTGATCCCTTTCGTTTGAGACTGGCGACCATTATCCAGCATCAGCTTGCGGAGGTTGGAATCGAGGTGGTTATCAAGAGCTATGACTGGGGCACCTTCTTCGGGGATATCAAGAGCGGCAACTTTCAGCTCTACAGTCTCACCTGGGTGGGGATCAAAACACCTGATACCTTCCGTTATATTTTTCATAGTGACTCCATTCCGCCGGCAGGCGCCAATCGCGGCAGATATCGCTCACGGGAGGTTGATACACTGATAGAATCAGCGGAGGCGCAGCAACAGATCGAACAGCAGATTTTGCTCTACCGGCAGCTGCAAAGACGATTGTTGTCTGAACTGCCTTACGTGCCGCTGTGGTATGAGGATCAACTGGTTGTCTATCGTCATCAGCAGGTGGCGGGATACAGGGCAACAACCGACGGAAATTATGATGCACTTGAGCAGATCCAATGGCTAGAACCTCTACAGAAGACAAGCGGCAAATCATCATCAGCATCAGCAGGCAGCAACTGACACTGCTGAATCATGACAGGCCGGAGCGTGAGTATCCGGT
>JAUXDV010000082.1 GCA_030620735.1 Gammaproteobacteria bacterium | reverse complement strand
CCGCCATCGGAGAGCAACCCGACGATATGCACCGCAGCATGTTTGGAGATTGCCGCATCAACGGCGTTGGTGAGCGTATGGTTGCTAAAGAAAGAGCCGGTGCGAATTGCACGGCTGACGCGAGTAAACTCCTGATAGACAACGCGGCCGGCGCCAATATTGAGATGCCCGACCTCTGAATTCCCCATCTGCCCGGCAGGCAGCCCCACTGCCGCACCGGAGGTTTTAATCGAGGTGTGCGGATACTCGCTGCACAAACGATCCATCACAGGGGTGCGCGCCTGAGCGATCGCGTTGTCCTCTCTATCATCACTCAGGCCCCAGCCATCAAGAATCAGCAATACGGCGGGTTTAGGTCGTGTTGTTCTCGTCAATTTCTCATTCCGGCGGGACTGCGCCCCAGGAAAATGTATTAGAAGAGTGGATAATCATGCATAGGAATAACGACAAGTTTATCATTATCTTCCCAAATTCCGGAAAGAGTTCTCAATGAAACGGTCAGGAACAAAAGCGCTCATACCGCTATTTGCTGCTCGCCCGCTGCATTTCCGAATACCATAATCCTCTAATATAGGGTAGACTGCGTCTGAGTAGTCGCTTTATATAATAAAAAGAACATTCAGCAGATGAATGCAAACAGGCATCGAATACACTAAATGGAGTCGAAACAAGCATGAATCAGGTTCTTCAACCCGGCCCTGGAGTCACTCTCCTCTCTAACGAATCCGACATCGAGCGTGCATCCCGCGCACTCAAGGCGATGTCTCATCCGCTGCGTCTGAAAATCCTCTGCGCCCTGGGGGAGCAGGAGGTCAGTGTTCAGGATATTGTTGAAATAGTCGGCACATCGCAAAGTAATATCTCCCAGCATCTGGCAATTCTGCGCGATAAGGATATACTCTCAACCCGAAAAGATGCCAATCGCGTCTATTACAAAATTGGCGATCCGCGTTTGCTGCAACTCATCAGTATGATGCGCTCCGTTTTCTGCACCACCAACGCTTAATCAATTCACTAGAGACTTCATGGAACAACTGATCGAATTTTCGGGTAATCATCTGCTGCTCGTTATCGCCCTTTTCGCCATCCTCGGCATGCTGGCCTTCCAAACGGCATCCGGCGGTGGAAAATCCAACATCCCTCCGCAGATGGCGACGCAGATGATCAATCGCGATGATGCTGTGGTGGTTGACGTGCGCCCCATGGCGGACTTCAGCAAGGGACATATCGTTAACTCGATCAATATCCCCATCAATGGTTTTAAAAACCAGATCCAACAACTCGAGAAACACAAGAACAAACCTGTGATTGTCAGCTGCCGCTCGGGCAGCCAGAGTCAGGCTGCCTGTCGTGACCTGCGTAAATCCGGATTTGAACAGACTTACAACCTGAAAGGCGGCATCATGGCCTGGCAAAGCGCCAGTCTGCCCCTCTCCAAAGAGAAATAATAACCATCATGAGCGACAAAAAAGAGACTGAAAACAAAACAGCCGCAGAAGCGCCGGAACAGGAAGCACAATTCAAGCTGCAGCGCATCTATTGCAAGGACATCTCCTTTGAGACCCCTAACTCGCCATCCATGTTTCTTGGTGAGTGGAAACCTCAAATGGATTTACAGCTCAATACCGGGATGCACAAGCTGGATGATGACAATTATGAAGTCGTGCTGACAGTCACCGTTACCGTAAAAAGCGGCGGTAAAACCGCCTTTCTGGTAGAAGTCCAACAGGGTGGCATCTTCAATATTACTGGCGTACCCGAAGAGCAGATGAGTCCGGTTATCGGCATTACCTGTCCAAATATTCTGTTCCCGTACGCCCGCGAAGCAATATCCGATCTTGTCAATCGCGGCAGCTTTCCACAACTGCTGCTTGCGCCCGTCAATTTCGAGGCTATCTATGCCCAGCAGGCTCAGCAACAGGCTGACAGTGAAGCAAAACATTAGGGATGCTCTGATCGAATCGCTTCGCGCTTCAATCAGAACCCCCATACAAGTTTTTCTATGGGGGAAGGGGCTATCTATCAATAGCTTACAATGGGCATCCGGATTGCCCTTCCCCCCAACCCCCATCCCATGGACTTATTCAGATGTCACCTAGATCCATTGCTGTTCTTGGCGCCGGCTCCTGGGGGACTGCGCTCGCTATACTGCTGGCAAGAAACGGCATCGAGGTCAAGCTTTGGGGGCACGATGAAGAGATTCTCGTGCTTCAGCAGCAGCGTGAAAACAGCCATTTTCTGCCCGGGATCCCCTTCCCTGACAAATTGCAGCCGGAACCATCACTGCAGAAGGTTCTCGATGCCAGTGATGAAATTCTGATTGTCGTTCCCAGCCACGCTTTTCGCTCGGTGCTGAAACAAATCGCTGAAATCAGCACACCGAAGAGCATCTGCTGGGCAACCAAGGGTTTTGATCCACAAAGCCGGAGGCCTTTAAGCCTTGTTGCCCACGACATTTTCCCACAGGCTGAACTTGCCGTGCTCTCCGGCCCGACTTTCGCCATCGAGGTGGCGCAGGGGCTGCCAACAGCAATCACGGTAGCCGCCACCAGCGAACGCTATGCAGAGCGCCTTGCAACGGCACTGCAAAGCGACTCCTTCAGAGCCTATACCAGTGATGATCTGATTGGTGTACAGGTTGGCGGCGCCATCAAAAATATCATGGCTATTGCAGCCGGCCTTTCCGATGGCCTGGGATTTGGCGCCAACGCCCGCGCCGCCCTGATTACGCGTGGTCTGGCTGAAATCACCCGCATCGGCAAGGCGCTGGGAGCGCATACAAATACCTTCATGGGGCTTACAGGCCTCGGCGATCTGACTCTCACCTGCACCGATGACAAGTCACGAAACCGCCGCATGGGTCTGGCGCTTGCCAGAGGCCTCAAGGTAGAGCAGGCGCGAGAGGAGATTGGTCAGGAAGTGGAAGGCGTGCACGCGGCAAAGGAGACCTGGCTGATGGCGCAGGAACTTGGCATTGATATGCCGATCACCCACCAGGTCTACCGTATTCTTTACGAGGATCTGGACCCCAAACTGGCTGTCAAAGAGTTACTGCATCGCAGGCAGAAGGCCGAACCCGAGTGATTACCCAATAACTCATCTGTGTTGATCTGTGTGCATCTGTGGTTAAAAAACAGACCTGCAGCAGCGGCTTCATCACGGCATCATCTTCATCGGCCTCGCCATCTGACGGGTGTTTTCACGCATCACGCCGACGCTGCCAGCCATGCTGCCGGAACGATACTCGATATTGCTCATACCGGCGCTCATCAGTTCCATCTCCTGCTCCATGAGACCTATGCTGCCGGTAATATTGTGCATGGAACCCGTCACACTGCTCATGGAGTCTGTCAGGGAACTCATATTTTGTTCAATCTTGTCCATGTGCTCCATATGACCGGTAAAGACTTCCATCTTGTCAGTAATAGAGATCATATCCTTATTAACCACGACCAGATGCTTATGCATGGAATCCATATTATCGACGATACCGTTAAACCCCTGTGACAGAACGTAGATATAGTAGACATTGAATATTGCAATGATCGCAATGATCAGTGAGACGACAATAATGATCGCATCCGTGACACGAAAGTGGCGATGACGTTCATCGAGATGCAGTTGAGTCTCCCGTCCCAGACGGCCAATGACCCGGATCCAGACGCGTCTTGAATCTTCAGTCATAAGCTCTCTCCCGCCTGCCCCTGATAGATATCATCATCATGAGTTGCTACCGGCAAAATCATGGAAAAGGAAACATTTTATTCAAGGTTCTCGACGGCTTGCCCATCCTGTGGATATCCCTGCTCATATTAACGACCTCGACATCCATTTGATTCATAGTCATCGAGATATTATCGACATTATTGCGTACACCGTTAACGTGGCCGCTAATGCCAAAAACAGCATTCTGCATGCTGTTCATATCCGTCACGATGGATTTCATGCTCTCCTTCATTACATTAGTCTGTGTGTCAATACTCTCCAGCAGAGCAACACGTTTCGCCATCGAATCGATATAGCTGTTCATATGGTCCATCTCCGCTGAGATCGATGTGAAGTGTGTATTCATATCACTGACGACGCTGGAGATCCGGTTGATTTGCGATGACAAAACCAGCAGCAGCACCAGTATGGAGACCGCAATCAGGCCAAGAATAATGATACCGGCCTGCACAGTATAGTTAAGTCGTGCTCCCAGTCTGTTCTTGGTGCTGATCTGACTGAGAATAATGCCTTCGAATGAGCTGACAGCACGCATGAACTGCTGATCAAGAATCTCATCATCATCACTTATACCCAGCTTGTGGGGATCATCACTCAATTGCAAAGCCTCCTTCAATATATAATTAGATTCTAACCTATACGGCAAAGATTCTGTAGGAAGAAATGTAATAAAGCTGTTACATAGCCCCCTTAAGTAAATGCTTTTCTATTGATTTCTCTTGTAATCAACTGCGTTCCAAGCAGCGACAAAATCACATAGGAGGCAAAAAACAGCAGCCCAACCTGCACTTCCGCCTCAGTAAGATCCTGGCCGCTATTGGCGAAGTAGGCCACCAGGATGGCAACCACGAAAACATCCGCCATGGACCACTTGCCCATGTGATGCCCCAAATCCAGCCCCTTTTGAAACAGATGGTGCTCATGGTTCCACCAGGTAATGCCGACCAGCAACGTCTTCAGCAACGGCACGATCACACTGAACACAAACAGCAGCACCGCCAGCCACAGGTTGCCGCTCTGTCTGAGCGCATCAATGGTGCTGAGGATGCCTTTGGATTTAAACTGAAACACCGTCTCTCCCAGTACGGGAAGTTCCCTGCTGGCCTCGACCGAAAGTATCGGTGTGCTCAAGCCAACGGCCAGGGCCACCAGTGCAACCAGCAGCATTGCATAACCCACATCCAGAAGACTCCGATGCCGTGACCACACCATCAGCAATAACAGTGCTGCAACACTGAAAAAAGCGATGCTGGTGATCCTGATTGAGTTATCGTAGGCCCGTCGCAGCTGCTGATGCTGATGGAGTTCTTCAACTCTCTCCGAGTAGCCTTCATAGAGCCCGAGGGTGATCATCTCCAGGATTTGGCGGCCTCTATACTCGACGCGAGTCCCTGCCTCGAGCTGCTGAATGATAAACAGAGTTTCACGCTCGTAGGCATGCGCCTGCTCCCGGGTTTTCCAGGCGCAGAACAGCAGCAGCAAAAAGAGCAACGACTGGATAGTCCAGTGCAGTATGGTTTTCATTAGGAAAATGTCAGTTCTCAATAAGTCCGTGTGAATGCCGTCATTGCGAGGGAGTCTTCAATCTAATCAATATAGCACAGCGCTTTTTTATCGACTGATTAAGAAAGATCGGAATGAATTGAAGAGATGGGGATTTGGGGGAAGGGAATAACGATAATAAGCTGTAACCTATTGATTATTTTCCCTTCCCCCAAAGAAAAACTTGGAAGGGAGTTCTGATTGAAATGCAAAGCGATTCAAGCAGGGCTTCCTTAATGTAGAATACACCTTGTTGATTGTCAGGAGAGTCTGCTAGTGCGTATGACCCCGGAGGAGTTCAGATCCTCACCCGCAAAAAGGATCACCCTGCTCGGCATGTCCGGCGTGGGAAAAACACGTCTCTCATCCCTGCTGCCGAGGGAGCAGTGGTACCACTACTCCGGTGACTACCGTATCGGCAGCCACTATCTGGATGAACCGATCCTTGATAATATCAAACGCAAGATGATGCGCATCCCGTTTCTGCGCGATCTGCTGCGTTCCGACTCCATCCACATCAACAACAACATCAGTTTTGAAAACCTGCACCCGGTCTCCTCATTCCTCGGCAAGGTGGGTGATCCTGACAAGGGGGGGCTGTCACTGACGGAGTTCCAGCGCCGTCAGCAGCTGCACCATGACGCAGAGGTGGCTACGATGCTGGACGTTCCCCGCTTTATCGAGAAAGCCAGAGTCGTCTATGACTACACGAACTTCATCAATGATGCAGGCGGCAGCCTGTGTGAACTGGACTCTCCAAAGGTGATGCAGACCCTGGCCGAACACACGTTGATACTCTACATTCGCGCCACCAGGAGTGACCGGGAACGGCTTGTCGAGCGTGCAATCTCGGATCCCAAACCGCTCTACTACCCGCCGGATTTTCTGCTGCAGAGACTCAACGAATATCGCCGGCAGCAGCATATCGACTACGTGGCAATGATCGACCCGGATGAATTTTCCCGCTGGGTATTTCCGCAGCTGTTTGAGAGCCGCATTCCCCGCTATGACGCCATAGCAGCAGAATATGGTTACACCATCTCCAGTGAAGAGGTTTACGAACTGCAAACAGAAGATGACTTTATGCAACTGGTTGAACGCGCACTCCAGCGGGAGAAACACTGATGCCACTGGTCGCACACACCAATCTGCCTACATTTGATCGCCTCAAAAACGAGGGATTTGAAGTACTCTCCTGCGAGCGCGCCAGGGATCAGGACATCCGCGAGCTGCATGTCGGGCTGCTGAACATGATGCCGGATGCCGCCCTGGCGGCAACAGAACGCCAGTTCTACCGCCTTATCGCACGCAGCAACCTGATTGCCCAGTTCCATATCCACCCCTTTACTCTTGACACCCTGCCGCGTAGTGAAAAAGCGGCACAGCATATTGCAGACTACTACGAAGATTTCACAACAATTCAGGAGCAGGGCCTGGACGCACTGATTATTACCGGCGCCAATGTGACACATCCAAACCTGGCCGATGAAACCTTCTGGGAGCCGCTGGCAGAGGTGATCTCATGGGCGTATGAGAATGTTACTTCGACGCTCTGCTCCTGCCTCGCCACGCATGCAGTGGTTGATCACTTTTACGGCATCAATCGCTATCACCTCGGCTTCAAACGCTGGGGGGTGTTCGAACACCGGGTCACCATGCACGACCACCCGCTGGTGCAAACGATCAACAGCCGCTTTGACGTGCCCCACTCCCGATTTAACCAGATCGACAGGCAACAGCTCGAAGAGGCAGGCCTGCGTGTTCTTGCCGAGAGTGAAACAGCAGGCGTACATCTCGCCGTCAGCCCCGATCTTTTCCGCCAGGTCTTTTTTCAGGGACATCCGGAATATGACATCAACAGCCTGCTAAAGGAGTACAAGCGTGAAGTCGGACTCTACTTCAATGGGCGGCGCCACTCTTATCCACCCTTCCCCGACAACTATCTCAGCATCCATGCCCAGGCAATACTCAACGAATATCGGGAGCTTGCAGAAGAGTCACAGCAACATGGCGAGCCTCTGCCGGAGTTTCCCGAATCCCTGATCATACCGATGCTCGATATCACCTGGCGCGACACCGCCAAGGCCGTAGTCAGCAACTGGCTGGGAATGGTTTACCAGATCACCAACAAGGAGCGCAGCAAGCCATTTATGGATGGCGTCGATCCACATGACCCGCTCGGCATTAAGGAATGAGACATTGATTAAAATCACATGATCAGATTTGAAAATGTCTCCCTGCAACGCGGTGTCAAACTGCTGTTTGAAGAGGCATCCCTAACGATCCATCCCGGTCAAAACGTCGGCCTGACAGGCCGCAACGGCACCGGCAAATCGAGCCTCTTCGCATTGCTGCTGCAGCAATATCCGACAGATGCCGGTGAAGTCTCTCTGCCCGCAGGATGGGTCATCTCTCATGTCGCACAGGAGACTCCTGCGACAACCAGCAGCGCTCTTGACTATGTCCTCGATGGCGATGAGGAGCTGCGCCTGTTGCAAACAGAGCTTGAGAACACCACGGATGGCAGTCTTCTGGGGGAACTGCATGCAAAGCTCGATGCAATCGACGGCTACCGCGCAGAATCACGCGCCGCCAGGCTGCTGCACGGACTGGGGTTTCAGAGTGAAGAGATCAGGCAAGCCGTCAGCAGTTTTTCCGGAGGCTGGCGCATGCGCCTGAATCTGGCGCGCGCACTGATGTGCCGCTCGGATCTGCTGCTGCTTGACGAGCCCACCAATCACCTCGACCTGGATGCCGTGATATGGCTGGAAGAGTGGCTGCGGAAATACCCGGGAACCCTGCTGCTGATCTCCCATGACCGCGACTTTCTTGATTCCGTATGCAAGCACATCCTCAACATCGAACATCAGAGAATAACGCT
>JAUXDV010000239.1 GCA_030620735.1 Gammaproteobacteria bacterium | reverse complement strand
ATCCAGCCACCCGCTTTGGGCAGCAGTTTGCCGGCCGAGACACCGATCAGCAGCAGCGGCACACCCATGCCCATTGCCATCACAAACAGGGCCGTGCCGCCAAGCGCCACGTCCCCGGTGGTGCCGATATACGCCAGCGCTGCCGCCAGCGGGGGCGCGACGCAGGGGCCGACGATCAGCGCGGACAGAAATCCCATAATGGCAACGCCGGCGAGACTGCCCTGCTTCTGGTGATTGCTGACATCCGTGAGCTTGCTCTGCAGACGCGAAGGAAGCTGCAGCTCAAAGAAACCGAACATGGAGAAAGCCAGCGCCACGAACAGCATGGCAAACAGCACCAGTGCGACCGGATGCTGCAGCGCCACCTGGATATTGCCGCCAAATTTGGCAGCAGCGATACCGGCAAGCGTATAGGTGACCGCCATCGACAGGACGTAGACCAGCGACAGAAAAAAGCCTTTTGACGGCGTCATCTTGCCGCTATGTCCGGTGATGATGCCCGACAGGATCGGGATCATCGGAAAAACACAGGGGGTCAGGGAGAGCCCCAGGCCAATCAGAAAAAAGAGCGCCACGATGGCCCAGAAACCCTTGCCCGAAAATGTCGATGCTCCCTGGTTTTCAGCACAGGCAGCCGCATTGACCGCAGCAGATTGCGTGGCTGCAGGAGTTGCATCGATTACCGCCGGCTGCGGTTTGGCCTGCTGCAGAGAGGCAACAGCTGTATCACCAATATCGTCAACCTTATCGACCGGCGGCAGCTCGAGCTGCAGGTCAACTTTCTGCGGCGGATAACAGATGCCCAGATCAGCACACCCCTGGTAACCTGTATGCAAGGTAATCGAAGTCGCCTCTTTTGCAGAGCGCAGCAGCGGCACATCGACGCTGAGGCGGCCGAGATAGACAGCAATATCGCCCTCTTCTCCCTCGGGCGTGAGACCACGTATGATCTCAGGGTCCGGCAACTGATAGTCCCCAAGCTGCGCATCACCCTCGACAGCGAGCTTGATCTTATCGGCATACATGTAAACGCCGTCTGCAATGTCCCAGATCAGCTTGACGTTATTTCCATCTTCGACGATGGAACCCAGCTTGAAAGCTTCGTTGACCGGCAGTATGTCATCATCAAAACCGCCGAAACCCAGACCCAGTTCATCGGAGAGCGACTTGTCTCCCAGAATTGGCGCCTGCAGTGGAGGAGGCTCTCTCTCATTTCCAATCTCTGCAGCGGCTAGTGCGATGTTCAGGGTTTTCTTTTGCGGCGGATAGCAGAGACCGCTGTCGGCACAGCCCTGGTAGGTCAGTTTGATTGCGCTCTCTCCGCTACCGCTGGAGACCGGCACAGTCAACATCACATCATGATGATAGACCTCGACATCACCAAAATTGGGATCGCTCTTGGTTTCAGAGGGTGGGAGTTGAGCATCTCCGAGAACAACGCCGGGGGTTTCGCTAATGACGCGAAATTTGTCACGATAGAGATAATAGCCGTCAGCAATCTTCCAGCGCGCTTCGATATTGCCGTCTTTGACGCTAAGGGAAGGCTTGAATGCCTCGTCCGGGTGCAGAAACTCGTCATCGTCTGACGAAAAAGCGATTGCTTGCGTCGCCAGGGGCAACAGCAGCAATATCAGGAGTCTTTTAAACATGCTTCTATCCACTCTAAATAGGGTTGATACCCCGCCTCGAGCGGGACACCAATAATTTCGGGCACCTCGTAAGGGTGCATTCGGGTGATTATATCGCTTAATGCCTGAAAATGATTCCGGCCGGTTTTGATCAGCAGTAAAACCTCTGCATCATCATGAATCTCACCTTGCCAACTGTAGATCGAGCGCACCGCCGGGAGTATATTGACACAGGCTGCAACGCGCTGTTCTACCAGGGAGCGTGCGATTGCGTGTGCAACACGGCTGTCGGGACAGGTACAATAAACTATCATTTTCATGTTGCTGATTTTACTCACAGACCCTCTCCGATATCACTTTCTTACAATATCGAGACTCAGGAGTTGAAAAATCCCCCCGCAATACCGATATAATTATAAAGAATCAGCACATTCACCAACATTCAGGAAAACCGGAACATGCCCCTTCTACTGCTACTCGCCATCTTCGTCATAATCCCCGCCACAGAACTCTATCTGTTGATCGAGGTCGGCAGTGAGATCGGGGCATTGTCAACGATCTGGCTGGTGATCCTGACCGCGCTGATCGGCGGCTGGATGGTGCGTCAGCAGGGTCTTGCTGTCATGTTTCGCGTACGGGAACAGCTTGAGCGAGGCGAACCACCCGCTATCGAGATGATGGAAGCTGTGCTGCTTTTACTCATCGGTGTCCTGTTGCTGCTGCCGGGGTTTATTACGGACACCCTCGGTTTCCTGCTGCTGATCCCGCCGCTGAGACGCTGGCTGATCCTCAACTGGCTGAAACGCCGTGGTAACATGACCGCCGTCAATGTTGAAATGCACAGCAGCAAACAGGAACACTATATCATCGAAGGTGAATATCGCCGCGATGATACACACCGGCAATAATTCAACACACGACCTGCGTCTAAGTGATAAGTACTGAGTACCGAGGACTGAGTTGTAGGGCGCCATGAATTCGGCAACAAATCTTTTTCTACCACGAAAGTCACGAAAATAGACAAACGAGCCATTCGTGGTTTGATTGTTCACAGCACTGGACCATACATGCACAACCTCTTTTGCCCACTGCTGCTGGCTCTCATGGTTCTCAATCCGGCAACCGCCGCCACCTCCCAGCGCAGTAACTTTCTTGCAGCGGAACAGGCATACAGCCGCGGCGACCTGGGGCTTTATCACTCACTCAAGCCCGGGCTCAAGGATTACCCCCTCTATCCCTATCTTGAATACCGGGAGCTGAAAAAGCGCCTCGATACGGCCTCCTCCAGCGAGGTCTCCAAATTCCTGGCGAACTACGCCGGCAGCGGTCCAGCCTATCTGCTGCGCGCGCGCTGGCTGAGCAGACTCGCTTCGGAGGGGCGTTGGGAGGATGTCATCAAAAATTATGATAAACGCGATGACAGCGACAAACTTCGCTGTCTTGTCCTCGATGCACTGATTCATACCGATAACAGCGATCTTGCATATTCACATACCGGGGAGGTATGGCTGCATGGAGATTCGCTCCCCGACGCCTGTGACAGCGTTTTCAAAAGCTGGCGCAAAGCAGGCAACATGGATGGCACCCTGGTATGGCAACGCATCGAACTGGCAATGAAGTCCGGCAATGTAAAACTTGCCAGACATCTGGGAAAATATCTCTCTGCAGCGGATAAGAAATGGCTCAATCGCTGGATTCAGATGCGCAAAAATCCGTCAAAAGCTCTCTCCTCACTCTCGGGAAGTCACCCGTTCAAGGCTGAAATCATTGGCTATGGTCTCCGGCGTCTGGGAAACAGACAACCTGAAGAGGCGCTT
>JAUXDV010000165.1 GCA_030620735.1 Gammaproteobacteria bacterium | reverse complement strand
CTGTCCTCGCCCTGTTTGCTGTGCTCAAGCGCCTGCCTGTCACGCTGCCGCAAGGCGCATGGCGCGTGCTGCCTTACAGTATCGGTAGCATTGCAGCCTACTGGACGATAGACCGGGTGATGTCCTTTCTGCCCGTTGCGATATAGCGGATTATCTCGTTCCCACCGCCCTGTTTGCCGTGCTCAATCGCCTGCCCATCACGCTGCCGCAAGGCGCGTGCTGTGACAGCATCGTCCGTAGTTCCCGTGGTGTTCATTTCCGTCGATGCCTCAACGGATCCGGAACCGCAATTTTGTCGTTTACGGGGTGCCTGTTGTGTTTGACGGAAAACAATTTAGAATTGTAATAAGTTTGAACAGTGACAAGTGAGTGTGCCATGAAAAACGGAAATCTGTATTCAGCGATATCCATCATGTCTCTTAGGGTGATTGCCTGGGGCATGGTCCTGATGATTGCCTGCGTTCCCGCCGCTACACTTTCTGCGGAGCAGGATCTCGAACAGGCAACGGAGGATGCAATAGAGCAGGCTGCAACTCAGGCAGCTGAGAAGGTTGTTGAGAAGGTTGTCGAGAAGGCTGCTGCTGAGGTTGCGGAAAAAGCGGCAGAAAAGGCGGTGGAAAAGGTCACTGCAGACGCTGCTGCTAAAGACGAACTCAAGGCACAACGTCCGGAAGAGTGGAAAGGACCGACAGAGGTCGACTTCTTTGTGTTTGTCATCGACATCGACGAGATTGATGATGCGAGCCAGAATTTCACTGCAAATGTGTGGATTCGCCTGCGCTGGAAGGATAACCGTCTTGCAAATCCGGGGGGAGAGAGACGGCAGAGGCGACTGGAAGAGGTGTGGAATCCGCAGGTGCTGCTGGCTAATCGTCAGGGCCTGGTATCAAAGTCCCTGCCTGATATTGTTGCGATCGATCCGGACGGTACGGTCTTCTACGATCAACGCTACACTGGGCATTTGTCTCAGCCCTTGATGTTGTCTGAATTCCCCTTCGACAAGCACACCTTCACTATTCAGTTTGTCGCCGCCGGCTACACCATTGACGAAGTCACCTTCGTGCCTGGCGCCAGCAAGGTCAATCCCTCGATCATCGGTGGTGAGATTGCCCGCACATGGTCGTTGCCGGACTGGGAGCGGGTGCAATTCGAGGCGCTGCCTCTTCTCTACGAACCGCTGGAAGGATTGAAAATCCCTGGCTTCGCTGCTCGCTTCGAAGCCAAACGCTATATCGCCTATTACATCTGGCAGATAGTCTTGCCGCTTGCCGTGGTAGTGGTTATGTCCTGGGCGGCCTTCTGGATCGGCAGGGTTCACGTTGGTGTGCGCATTGGTGTGGCAACCAGTTCCATACTGACACTGATTGCCCAGCGTTTCGTGTTTGCGAGTCTTTTGCCCCGGCTTCCCTATATGACGCGTCTGGACTACTTTACCGTCGGTAGTACGCTGCTGGTATTTATGGCGTTGCTTGTTGTGGTGACAACATCTTACCTTTCGACGATTGATCGTGATCCACCGGCCAGAGTTGTGGACTTGTCTGCTCGTGTGGCTTTCCCCGTGATTTTCCTGTCGCTATTAGGCTGGTTCTTCTTTGGCTAATCTTGCCAGGGGTTGCAACCATCTGATCAATGTTGTTGCCCAGGTTACGCGCATGCGAGTTCTTGCAGGTTATCAAGCGATTAGTTCGCCGATCTCGAACAGATGCGAATATTTTGCCTAAATTCTGAATGACCCGAACAACTTCTGCCGTTCAACCATTGAGAAAATGTGCAGAATGAAGGGGAATTGCAAATGGCCGGCCAATCTCATTGCCGTCATTCGGGTCTCAAATACAATCCTCAGATCTTAGGCGAACAACAAACTGTAAAAAAGAAAGAAGAGGGCGTCATCCTACAGTCACCGAAACTGTTGCCTATTGGAAAAATGGAGTCGGCTGCATCGTGTCACCCCTCTGATACCTGTCTAGAGATGGTGATTGAGCTGCTCATGAATATTCCTGTACTCCTTTGGTGACACACCGGACCAGTGTTTAAATGCGCATGTTAAAGTTGGAGCATTCCCATAGCCCAACATCAGAGAAATTTTTAGTGACTTTTCAATAAGTACGTGTATCGTTCGATTCTATGCGGGGTCGAAGGTCATCTCTTTTTGAACTGCTGTGAGTATACCCCTGTTTTCGACCGCCATGGAAGGTGGAAGCGCCGCAAACGCAGGAGCAGTTTTTTCGGTGGTAACCCAGAAAAGCAATCCCAACCCTGTTTTCTGCACGGAGTTATTGAGAAGTTACGTTTTTTTATCGGAGAGCTACACTATGCAAGCAGATTTCACACTCATTCGCAAAGCACTGTCCAAGGATCTGATGGAGATTTTGATTCGTTTCAGTCTCATCGCCTTTCTCGTGGTCATCAGCGTGAAAATTTTCAGCCCATTTTTGGCCTTGATGCTGTGGGCTGTCATTCTTGCGGTCACCCTATATCCACTCCATCAGCGTGTCGCTAAACGACTTGGCGGTAAACAAGGATGGGCGGCTACTGTGGTGGTGGTGTCAGGACTGTTGTTGATAGGCGTTCCCACCGCAATGCTTGGCGGCTCTACTGCAGATTTCATCCATGAAACGCATACAGCTTTTGAAAACAACACGATTACTATCAAACAGCCGCCTCCCTCGATTGCCGAATGGCCGGTTATCGGCAATAAACTCCATGGATTATGGAGCCAGGCTGCGAACGATCTGCCTGCACTGCTACAAAAAATGCAGCCGCAGCTCGGGGATTTTTCCAAATCCATGTTGAGCTTTGTCGGCGGTGCGGCAAGCGGAATGTTTCAGTTTCTGTTTTCTCTGATTATTGCCGGCATTATGATGGCTTTTGGTCGGTCCGGCAGCGCGGTCATGTTGAAAATCATTCGTCGCCTGACGGGGCCGGCAAAAGGAGAACAACTCTATCAGCTCTCTACAGCCACTATCCGTTCAGTCTCCATGGGAGTCATTGGTGTTGCCTTTATCCAGGCCCTGTTACTGGGTATTGGTTTTGTCTGGGCAGATGTGCCGGCAGCCGGGCTGTTGGCGATTTTAGTCTTAATCTTTGGTATTGCCCAGATACCCGCTCTCATCTTTTCAATACCGGTGATTGCGTATCTCTGGTGGAGCGGTGATTCCACAATGAGCAATGTGTTTTTCACCATCTATTTTCTGCTTGCCGGATTCGCGGATAATGTACTCAAACCACTCCTCCTCGGTCGCGGTGTGGATGCGCCGATGCCCATCATCCTGCTTGGCGCCCTGGGGGGTATGGTTTCGGCCGGCTTGATCGGACTCTTTGTTGGCGCCGTATTCCTGGCGCTTGGATACGTTGTCTTCATGGACTGGATTGCCGATGGAGAAGCAGAGGATGGCGATCTGGCAGACGCAGATATCAAGCAGAGCGCTGTGGCCAGCGAATAAGCAACATGATGTGCAGCTACTTCAGCCAACTTGTGCTCCGCCTGGTTCTGGCCAGTGGAATCCTTACGCTGACCGCCTGTACTACATTAGGACCTGACTATCAGGAGCCCAAAGTTGACTGGCTGAAGGAGTGGCAACCCTCCGTATACGGGGCAACCGGCAATCAACCTATGCAAAAACAGGTTGATTTACGCTTCTGGTGGAAACTCTTCAATGATCCCGCCCTCAACAAACTCATTGACGTGGCCAGGGAGGAGAATCTGCCGCTGCGTATTGCCGGATTACGCATCTTTGAGAGTAAGGCCCTGCTGGGAATTGCCGGCAGCAGCCTCTACCCTCAAGTGCAGCAGGCCAGCGGCGCCATCAACTATGTGAATACCCGCTACCATGGCGGGGATGCGCCGCCTGAGAACCAGAGTTTTGGCAGCTATCAGGCCGGTTTCAACATGGCATGGGAACTCGATTTCTGGGGACGCTTCAGACGCGGCATCGAATCAGCCGATGCGGCCTATTTAGCCTCTGTCGCCAATCAACAGGATATGCAGGTGCTGATCAGCGCCCAGGTAGCCGATGTCTATTACGCCTACCGCACCACGCAGGCCCGCATTGCCATAGCGAAGCAGAATGCGGCGATTCAAAAACGCAGTTATAAGATTACCACTGAGTTATTCGAAAATGGTGAAACCTCCGAACTGGATCTGCAGCAGGCAAAAACCCAGTACCTGGCAACCTTGTCGACAATTCCGCAGCTGGAGATAACGCTGACCCAAACCCGCAATGCGCTGGCAGCCCTGCTGGGCCGCCCCCCCGGGAAGATACCTGAACTTGCCGCTTCCAGCTACAAGCTGCCTGCTGTTGCATCCAGCGCCATCCGGAAAATCCCCGTGTATCTTCTCACGCGCCGTCCAGACATCCGCTCCGCTGCCTGGCAAATAGCCGCCCAATCAGCCCAAATCGGTATAGCCGAAGCAGATTACTACCCGGCCATTACACTTCTGGGAACCCTTGGCTGGTCAGGAAACAGCCTTAGCGGAAATCCGAATACCGGTAATCTCGTGGTTGGTCCCGCACTGCAGTGGAATATATTTGACTACGGCCGCATCAAAAACAATGTGCGCCTGCAGGATGCACGGCTGCAACAGTTGATCGAACAATACCAGGAGTCGGTGCTGCAGGCCGCAAGAGAAGTCGATGATGCGGCAGTCAGCATAGAGAAAACTGTGGAACAGCAGGCTTTGACCGATGCAGCCGTGAAATCTTCGCAGCGCGCCCTGGATCTTGCCAACACCAGATATCGTGAAGGCTACGCAGATTTCCAACGGGTGCTTGATGCACAACGCGCATTGTTTTCCCAGGCCGAAGGCCAACTGCTGAATCAAGGAAATCATATCGCTGCGGTGATCAGCCTCTATAAG
>JAUXDV010000267.1 GCA_030620735.1 Gammaproteobacteria bacterium | reverse complement strand
CTTGATAACCACGCGCCGCCCGGCTGCATCGAGAGCCGCACCGAGAAGTTCGCCGACATCCTGATCCCCGCCCACGATGTCCTGAAAAAAGCGCATCTCCTTTTTCACCTGTGCCGATTTTTTGCGCCCGGGGAACATAGGGTCAAGGTAGATGACATCTGCTACGCTGCTGTTTGATTGCAGCCAGCTGATCGCATCAGCATGCACCAGTTGCATCCGCTGCACAATATCTCTGACTGCTTCATCATCTACATCCTGCGCATGCTGCAAGCCATCCCCCAGTAATGCCGCGATGACAGCTGATCGCTCGAGCATGGTTACCCTGCATCCAAGCGTTGCCAGCACAAAAGCATCACGACCAAGGCCAGCCGTGGCATCGACAACCACAGGATGAGGATGTTTTCTCAGGCCAATTGCCCTGGCTAGATGCTGCCCCCTGCCTCCACCATAGAGACGGCGATGGCGGCTTTGGCCACCGATGAAATCGACATACAGCGGGTTGACCTGAGGTTCAATCAGTGAGCGCAATTGCAGATGATCCGCTGTCTGGTAGAGCAGAAAGGCATAATCATCGGCGCCATCAAACAGCGGCAGCGAAACATCCTCTGCCAACTGCAGGAGTTGCCGGGGGGAGATTTGAGGTGATGCAGCGACAGCGATTTTCATGAGGGGATTATTACGCCATCGCACAGAGTTCGCACATGAGTAATCAATGCATTTTGTTAAAACAGGTGACGGGATTCACACGGGATGGTGCAATTTGATTGCTGAATGCCAAGAAATTTCAGGATATTTGATATGACCCATTCCGGGAATCATGCGGCGCGGGAAACGATTTCAAAACCGTGCTGCGCCCAGCTGATAATGCCACCGCGCAGATTCACAGCATTGTCGATGCCCTGCTGCTGCAGATAGCCGCAGGCGTGATAGGAGCGTGCGCCGCTTCGGCAGTAGAGAATAATATCCCTGTCCTTTGGGAAATCCTGCATTTTTAGAGGGATCAGATGCATCGCCAGATGTTCTGAATCAGGCAGTATACCCTGCGCAACCTCACCATCACTGCGGATATCATAGAGTACAAATTTTTCGTCGGCATCCATGCGGCGCTTAAGCTCTGCAGCATCAATTTCACTCACCATCATGTGGATCAATTCCCAGACAAAATTAATAAAATAATTTTATCAGTATATATTATGATACTCTAATATACAAGTGGAATACACTCTTGCGTAGCATGATAGAAGCAGCTCATGCTACATTCTCACCCCATACTACAAGTCGGACTGATCTGATGGAATTCCTTCCCATATTTCTGAATATTCAAGGTGAAACCTGCATTGTCGTCGGCGGCGGCGATGTTGCGACGCGCAAGATCTCCCTGCTGCTGCGCGCCGGCGGCAAGGTGACAGTGATCTCTCCCGAGGTGAGTGACGCCGTTGCTGCGCTGGTTGACGGCGACAAGGTTACCCATGTCAATCGCAACTGGCAGGATCTTGATCTCAAAGGCTGCAAGCTGGTGATTGCAGCAACCAGTGATGCTGCTGTTAACCGCCTGGTTGTCGATGCCGCCAACAAATGCGGCACCCCGGTGAATGTCGTCGATCAGCCGCAACTGTGCAGCTTCATCATGCCATCGATCATCGACCGTTCGCCCGTGATTGCAGCAGTCTCTACCGGCGGTGCATCTCCTGTGCTTGCCCGTCTGATCCGCGCCCGCCTGGAGTCGCTGATTCCAGCCGGCTATGGCCGCCTTGCCGAGCTTGCTGCAAATTTTCGCGAGCAGGTGAAACAGAAATTTTCCGATCACGATGATCGGCGGCGCTTCTGGGATAATATCCTGCAGGGCGGGGTTGCCGAGCGCGTCTTCTCAGGTCATATGGAAGAGGCGGAAGTGGTCATGAAAAAAGCGCTGCAGGAGGCAAAACCCGATGCCGGCATGGGTGAGGTCTACCTGGTTGGCGGAGGCCCCGGTGATCCTGACCTGCTCACTTTTCGTGCGCTGCGCTGCATGCAGAAAGCCGATGTGGTCGTCTATGACCGACTGGTTGCAAAATCGATCGTCGAAATGACCCGCCGGGATGCAAAACGCATCTATGTCGGCAAGGAGCGCGACAATCACGCCATGCCCCAGGAAGAGATCAACAAGCTGCTGGCGAGACTGGCAAAAGAGGGCAAGCGGGTGGTGCGTCTCAAGGGAGGCGACCCTTTTATCTTTGGCCGCGGCGGCGAAGAGATCGATACCCTTGCCGAAGAGGGGATTCCGTTCCAGGTTATTCCCGGGATAACCGCTGCAGCCGGATGCGCCTCCTATGCCGGCATTCCATTGACGCATCGCGACTATGCCCAGTCGGTGACCTTCGTTACCGGACACCTAAAAGACGGCAGCATGAATCTCAACTGGGAACAGCTCGCCCAGCCGCAGCAGACGATTGTCTTCTACATGGGACTCAAGGGATTGCCTGTGATCACGCATGAGCTGCAGGCGCATGGCGTCTCTGCAGATATGCCGGTAGCCCTGGTCCAACAGGGAACCACGCATATGCAACGCGTCTTTACCGGCACACTCAAGACCATTGCGGATATTGTGGAGAAGGAGCAGCCCAAACCACCGACCCTGATCATCATCGGCGAAGTCGTGGAGTTGCATGAGAAACTGTCGTGGTACAAGCCGCCGCACACCACCGAAGAGAATTTCGTCCCTTCAGAGAACTACTGAAATAAAAAGGCGATCAGATGATCGCCTTTTTATTTCAAAACAACTGGCAAATAATCAGGACTCTTCTTCCTGTGGCCACTGTTTACCTGCCTCTTCCACCATCTTTTGCAGATCGCCGCTGTCGTGCAGTTCCAGCGTGATATCACAGCCTCCGACCAGCTCCTTGTCGATATAGAGCTGCGGAAAGGTTGGCCAGTCAGCAAAACGGGGAAGGTTCTCAAAGATCTCCGGGTCGGACAGCACGTTGACATAGGCGAATTTAACACCGCAATCCTGCAGTGCCGCTGCCGTGCGTGAGGAGAAACCACACTGAGGAAACTGCGGCGTCCCCTTCATGTAGAGAATGACCGGGTTGCTTTCTACCTGCTCTTTGATGCGTTCGAGGACATCCATACTATTTACCTGAAAATAATTAGAAAAATTAGATGGATA
>JAUXDV010000146.1 GCA_030620735.1 Gammaproteobacteria bacterium | reverse complement strand
GACGATCACCACGATCTTGATGACGATCTGAATGATCACCGGCAGCCAGTTCCAAAAGTCAATCAGCATGCTCATGAGACCTTCTCCAGCGTGACTTCGCCAAATGCACCGCCAATATTTTCACTGCCGCTGACGCCTGACGCGCACCATACACAGTTGTCCGGCACGCGCTCATCGATGGTTATCGAGGAGTCGATATGCCCTGCGCCCTGCTTCAGAAAAGCACTTTCCCCATCGGAGAGGCCAGCCTGCTGCGCCGTCATGCTATTGATGTGAATCGACCACTCACCGTCACTGCTGCGCTGCAGTGGTTCACTGCGGCGTGTGAGTGAATCCATGGCGTAGGGGGAGAGTGTCGGGATTCTCTGCAGACCACCAGCAATCGATAGATTTTTTTCAGTCTCGCCGATCCAGTTTTCAGCGATGACAGTGACAGTTGGCAGTGAAGCATCACACGCAGCGAAAACCTCGTCACGGATCTGTTCGCTGCTGCTATAGTCAAAGCCTTCCTGATCCAGCAGATTCCCCAACACGCGCAGCACCTTCCATGCAGGTCGCGCCTCTCCGGGAGGAGCGACAACGCCGGCGAAACTCTGCCGGTCGCCCTGGCAGTTGACCAGGGTTCCGGATGTCTCGGTGAAGGCGGCGATCGGCAGCAGCACGCTCGCAGCCTGCTCGAGCGCCAGTGTACGCCACGCAGTCAATGCAACGACATGGTCTGATTCTCCGAGTCTCTCGACAGCGCTCTGACCTTCGATCGCATCATGCTCAGGTTCGATACCGACCAGCAGCCAGGATTTTCTAGGCTGCGCCAGCAATGAGGCTTTGGCGGTGGTGTTCACTGCGCCCGCAAGCCATGCGCCGACGCTGTTTGCCGCTTCAGGCAGGAAACCGAGTTTGGCGCCTGTGGATTCACCCAGTCGTGCAGCGGCAGCCGCTAGCAGTGAGTAGTCCGGGTGGCTGCGTGCAATATTGCCGATCAGGATGGCTGCATTGTCTGCAGCTTTCAGATGCTCTCTGATCTGCTGGTTGTCGATCGCATCCACCAGCTGAGACGGTGCGGCAATGACCGCTTCCGCCAATTCATAGTTAAAATCGAAATCGACCGGATTGACGGCCATCACTTTTGCGCCGGCCTGTGCAGCCTTGCGGATACGGTGATTGATCAACGGCTGCTCTTTGCGCACATTGCTGCCAATCAGCAGAATGGCGTCCGCCTTCTCCAGCGCATTCAACGTGGTTCCCAGCCATGGGGTCGACTCCGTGTAGCGGAAATCCGCCATGCGCAGGCGTGATTCGATATTGCTGCTGCCCAGTCCTCTGAGCAATTTTGCAGACAGCGCCATCTCTTCCAGGGTTGCAGAAGGAGACACCAGCGCAGCCAGTTGATCAGCATCATCCCTGGCGGCAGCCAATGAGGAAGCGGCTTTATTGAGCGCCTCTTCCCAGCTTGCTTCGCGCCATTGATCGTTCTCTTTGAGCATTGGAGTGGTGAGGCGATCTTTATGATTCAAAGCGGTATAGCTGTAACGGTCACGATCAGACAGCCAGGTCTCATTGATGTCGTCGCTCTCTTGAGGAACGATACGCATCACCTGATTGTTGCGCAGATGCACATTGATATTGGAGCCCACCGAGTCATGCGGAGCAATAGTCGACTGCTGGGTCATCTCCCAGGCGCGCGCCTGAAAACGGAACGGCTTGGAGGTCAAGGCCCCCACCGGGCAGAGGTCGATGATATTGCCCGACAGCTCGGAGGTCATGGTATGGGCCACGTAGGTGCCGATCTTCATGTGCTCGCCGCGCCCTGTTGCTCCCAGCTCACGCACGCCGGCAATCTCATCGCCGAAGCGCACACAGCGGGTGCAGTGAATGCAGCGGGTCATATCGGTCGCAACCAGCGGCCCGAGATCCGGATCAGCCACGATGCGCTTGGCTTCGGTGTAACGCGAAACATCAGCGCCGTAACCGACAGCAACATCCTGAAGCTCACACTCACCGCCCTGGTCACAAATCGGGCAGTCCAGTGGATGATTGATCAGCAGAAACTCCATCGTGCCTTTTTGAGCTTCACGCGCCAGAGGAGACCTGGTAAAAACCTTCATCCCATCCATGCATGGAGTGGCGCATGCTGGCAGGGGTTTCGGCGCATTTTCAACCTCAACCAGACACATACGGCAATTTGCAGAGATAGAGAGATTCTTGTGGTAGCAGAAACGCGGCACAGTAACGCCTGCCGCATCGGTGACCTCGATGAGCATCTGTCCCGGCCTGGCATCGAGCTGCCTGCCGTCTACCTCAATTGTAATTGTCTTTTCGTCTGCCATTTTTTATCGGTGTTAAGTACCAGCGAGTTCAGGTCTCAGACTCACGATGCATGAAAACCATATTATCTCTCGCAAAGGCGCAAAGCTCGCCAAGAAAAACCCTTTGCGGTCTTTGCGCCTTTGCGAGAGTCATGATTAAAATTTGATTCATTGGTAAAGATGTTGCTCACTCAGGGATTACTATGCCGTTACACCATGCACTTTCCGTGCTTGATGTGGTATTCAAACTCTTCGCGGAAGTGTTTCACAAAACTTGCCACCGGTCCCGCCGCCGCATCACCCAAAGCACAGATGGTGCGCCCTGCAATTTTTGCCGCCACATCATCGAGCAGTTCGAGATCTTCCATCCTGCCCTGGCCATGTTCGATGCGGCGCACCACGCGGTACATCCAGCCGGTGCCTTCACGACAGGGCGTACATTGGCCACACGACTCTTCATAATAGAAATAGGAGAGGCGTTCGAGGATTTTCACCATGCAGTGGCTCTCATCGATGACGATGACGGCGCCTGAACCAAGCATCGAACCCGCATTCTGAATACTGTCATAGTCCATGTTCAGCTGCATCATCTGCTCACCGGGTATCACAGGTGCAGACGAGCCGCCGGGGATCACCGCCTTGAGTTTGCGGCCGTCGCGCATGCCGCCGGCTAGCTCGAGCAGTTCACTGAACGGGGTTCCCATCGGGATTTCATAATTGCCCGGCTTGTTGACGTTGCCGGAGATCGAGAAGAGCTTGGAGCCGCCGCTGTTCTCGACGCCGAGATCACGAAACCACTCGCCCCCCTGCGACAGTATCACCGGGATGGATGCAAGGGTCTCGGTGTTGTTGATTACCGTCGGTTTGCCGTAGAGGCCAAACATGGCGGGGAACGGCGGCTTGAAGCGCGGCTGTCCCTTTTTACCTTCGATGGACTCCAGCAGCGCGGTCTCTTCACCGCAGATATAGGCGCCGCCTCCAAGATGTGAATGCAGTTCAAAATCAAAACCTGAATCGAGGATGTTGTTACCCAGCAGGCCGGCTGCGCGCGCCTCTTCGAGCGCCTCTTCAAAACGCTCGTAGGGTTCCCAGAATTCACCGCGGATATAGTTGTAACCCGCAACGGCTCCAATCACGTAGCCGCAGATGATCATGCCTTCGATCAGCTGATGCGGATTGTAGCGCAGAATATCGCGATCCTTGAAAGTTCCCGGTTCGCCTTCATCGGAGTTGCACACCACATATTTGTCGCCCGGCGCGGTGCGATTGATGAAACTCCACTTCAAGCCCGTCGGAAAACCTGCGCCGCCGCGGCCGCGCAGACCGGAGACCTTGACCTGTTCGATAATCTCATCGGGCGGAGTCTGCTGCTTGAGGATCTTTGTCAGCATCTCATAGCCGCCGGCCTTGCGGTACTCATCGAGCTTCCACGGAGCGGCGCTCTCCAGAGTGCGAAAACAAACTTCGTTAGCCATCACTCCAACTCCTTGAGAATCGAATCGATCAGTTCGGGGGTTAGATTCTCGTAATACTTTTCACCGATCTGCATCATCGGCGCTCCACCGCAGGCGCCCAGGCACTCGACCTCTTTGAGGCTGAATTTACCGTCGCCGGTGACTTCGCCGAACTTGATGCCGAGCTTCTCATCGAGATGATCGACAATCTTGTCGCTGCCGTTGATCATGCAGGAGATATTGGTGCAGACGCACAGTTTGTGCTTACCGACCTTGCTATGCTCGTACATGGAGTAGAAGCTTGCAACTTCGTAGACAGCGATGGGCGCCATATCCAGATAGGCCGCCACCTTGTCCATCAATTCGTTTGTCAGATAGCCATCGTTATGATCCTGCACGATACGCAGCGCCGGCATCGAAGCCGACTGCTTCCAATCAGACGGGTATTTTGCAATCCACTTGTCGATCTCAGCACACACCTGTGCAGGGAAGAGTGTTGATTTATCCACCTGCAAACTCATCGGTCGATCTCCCCGAAGACGATATCCATGGTGCCGATAATGGCAACCACATCGGCAAGCATGTGGCCCTTTGACATCTCTTCCATCGCCGCCAGATGCGCAAACCCCGGAGCGCGCACTTTTAGCCGGTATGGCTTGTTGGCGCCGTCCGACATGATGTAGCAGCCAAACTCACCCTTTGGCGCCTCAACAGCCGCATAGGCCTCTCCCGCAGGAACACAGTAGCCCTCGGTGAACAGTTTGAAGTGATGGATCAGCGCTTCCATGTCATCTTTCATGTCAGCGCGCGCGGGCGGTGCAATCTTGTGATCGTCCAGCATCACCGGACCAGAGTTGTTGTTCAGCCACTCGACGCACTGTTTGATAATATGGTTGGATTGACGCATCTCCTCGATGCGCACCAGGTAGCGGTCGTAGCAGTCGCCGTTCACACCGACTGGAATATCGAAATCGACCTGCTCATAGGCCGCATAGGGCTGTTTCTTACGCAGATCCCACTCGACGCCAGAGCCTCGCAGCATCGGTCCGGTAAAACCCAGGTTTTTGGCGCGATGCGGCGATACCACGCCGATACCGACGGTGCGCTGCTTCCAGATGCGGTTATCTGTCAGCAGCGTCTCATACTCATCGATATAGCCGGGAAAACGATTGGTGAAATCCTCGATAAAATCGAGCAGCGAGCCATCACGACCGGCATTGCGGCGCTCGACTGTCTTCTCGCTGGTCCAGCGATTGGCCGTATAGCGTGGCATCTCGTCAGGAAGATCGCGATAGACTCCTCCGGGACGGTAATAGGTGGCGTGCATGCGCGTACCGGAGACCGCCTCGTAGACATCCATGAGATCTTCCCGTTCGCGAAAAGCGTACAGAAACACCGTCATCGCGCCAACATCGAGCGCATGGGTTCCCAGCCACATCAGGTGGTTTAGAATGCGCGTAATCTCGTCGAACATAGTGCGGATATAGCGTGCGCGCAGCGGCGCTTCGATACCCAGCAGCTTTTCGATCGCCAGCACATAGCCATGCTCGTTGCACATCATCGAGACATAGTCGAGACGATCCATGTAGCCGATGCTCTGGTTGAAAGGCTTGCTTTCAGCCAG
>JAUXDV010000049.1 GCA_030620735.1 Gammaproteobacteria bacterium | reverse complement strand
GTCCCAACCAGTGGTGCGCGCAGCACAGTCTGTACAGCACCATTCGATACTGGATTTATAAACTTCTCAAAAACTCCGTGTGAATGCTGTCATTGCGAGGGAGCCTAAGCGACCGTGGCAATCTCCAAACCAGATTGCCGCGTCGCCTCCGGCTCCTCGCAATGACATCTGTTTTAACAAATTGTATTCAATGCACGGAGTTATTGAGATGTTACGTTCATGATTATTTATCTGTGGTTAAACATTCATCACCGTTACGCCTTTAACTCCAATGCATGACGACTACTGGATGCAACAGGCGTTGCTGCTTGCGGCGGAGGCCGAATCTCTGGGTGAAGTCCCTGTCGGCGCCCTCATCGTGATCAATGATGAAGTGATTGCGAAAGGCTATAACAACCCCATCACGACCCATGATCCAACCTCGCATGCTGAAATCGAGGCAATACGCGCTGCCGGAGAGTCACTGAAAAATTACAGACTCTGCGGCGCAACCCTCTATGTGACGCTGGAACCCTGTGTGATGTGTGCGGGGGCAATCATTCATGCACGTATTAACAGGTTGGTGTATGGAGCAAAGGACCCCAAAGCTGGTGCTGCAGGGAGCATTTTCGATCTGCTGCCGCCCGATCATCGCTTCAATCACAAGTTGGAAGTGCTGCCGGGTGTCATGGCGCAGCAGTGCTCGGCGCAATTGAGCAATTTTTTCAAACGCCGCAGGGCGGAGAACAAGGCATCAAAAAAGTTTGCAGTTTGCAGTTGGCAGTCGTCAGAAAAACAATGAAATAAAGTTTGCGGTTGGCAGTTGGCAGTTGGCAAAAGTCTAATGAGTCATTTCGAACTGCAAGCTTTCTTTTCCGGTTTTACTGCAAACTGCCGACTGAAGACTGCCAACTTTGTTTTTTCTGCCAACTGCCAACTTACTGTGTCGACGCAACAGGTGAGTCGAAATTCCTGTATCTGAAACTGGTATGCCATACCAGCAGGTCATAGTAGTTGAGAATATTATCGACATAGGTGACCGGCTCCTCTCCACGCGCCTGGCCATATTTGAGCTTGCTGTAGAAGCGCTGCTCTGCCAGGAATGGCAGACGCTGGCGCACGTCCGGCCAGCTGTCCGCATTGCCCCCCAGTACGCCTGTCATCCGGCGCGCATCGAAGATGTGACCCAGGCCGACATTGTAGCTGGCAAGAATGAAGGATAAGCGGTCAGGCATACTAATCTCTTCAGGTATGCGTTTGTCCAGAAATTTCAGAAAGCTTACAGCGCCCTGGATGCTCTGTTGCGGGTCTACCCTGTCAGTGACGCTGAACAGTTTGGCAGTATCTTCTGTCAGCATCATCAGCCCCTTGACGCCAGTAGGGGAGACAGCATCCGGATTGAGGTGCGACTCCTGGTAAGCGATCGCGGCCAGCAGACGCCAGTCATAATCATGTTGTTCCGCAATTTCCTGGAAAAAGAGCTCATAAAGGGGAAGACGCTCAGCGACAAATGTCCAGAAAGTGAGGCTCTGTGCAATTGGCATGTTGTCAGCATTGCCGGAATAGCGGTCGATGCTGTGCTGAAGTGAGCCATTGTCCCGGATTTTATCGAAAAAGCGGTTCATTTCGCTGTTGAGAGAATCGTCTTTGGAGTGCGCGCTCAGCCACTGCAGCAGACGCGGCTCATCGAGATCGAAAGCAACCCGCATTTTTGGAAAATGACGCCGTTTGAAAGCAAAAAGATTGGAATCGGCAACTGTATAGTCGACCATCTCCACATCAAGCAGATACATGAGTTGTTCGAAATCTGTTCCGTCAGAGGCTGTCCAATGCAGGTCAGGATTCCCTGACTGCTGCAGTTGCTGCAACAGAGCATCTTCTGAAGATCCGGAAGGCACCTCCAGGATTCCTGATGTCAGTTGATCGATCGATACAGGCCGTACATGGCCGCTGCGATAGAGCAGTTGGGATGTCACCTGCTGATAGACAGGTCCATGATAGAGCTTGCGGGTTGTATCCGGCGGCGTTGTTCCTGTTGCTGCGAGGTGGGCTTCACCACTGCGGAGTTTAGCGGCAATCTCCCCGTTGTCGCTGGAAAAAATAAATTCAGCTGAAACTCCAAGCTCTTTTGCAAAAGCCGTCACCAGATCATATTCGAGACCGGCCGGGCCATTCGGACCGTCAAAGTAGGTGGTGGCGCCTCTGGTTGTGATGGCAATGAGGCGGCCGTCATCTCTGATCTGTTCCACGATCGTCAATGGTTTTAACCACTTTGACTGCAGCAGATAGCCCAGAAACAGCGCGGGCAGCAGTACTCCCAATAGCGCCAGCAGCAGTACGCCTCTCCCTGCCAGTGATGCGCTGTGTCGCTTGTGAAAACCCATTAATCTGTCTGTAAATACTTGATCAGAAGTAGTTGGCAATAATAGCACAGTGAGAAAAGCGAACGAATTTCCTGAATTCCCTCACCCCGGCCCTCTCCCTGAGGGAGAGGGGGCTGTGCAAATCCATTAATTCTTCGGAAGATATCAAAATAGAGTATCTGGGTAGAGGATGCTGCTGTAAAATCACCTGTTTTCCAACGAGTGCATAACCATTAATAGTGATGAAAATAATCAACTCCTGGTGTGCGGGGTCGATGAGGTTGGTCGCGGTCCTCTTGCGGGGCCGGTGGTTGCCGCAGCTGTCATCCTCGACCCGCAGCGACCCATTGAGGGATTGGCGGATTCCAAGAAACTGACGGAGAAAAAGCGCCGCCAGTTGTCGCATATAATCAGGGAGAGATCACTTGCCTGGTCTATTTCAAGGGCTGAGGTGGAGGAGATCGATGCGCTCAATATCCTGCATGCCACCATGCTGGCAATGAAGCGCGCCGTCGATGCGCTTGCGCTGCAGCCGCACAGAGCGCTGGTGGATGGTAATCGCCTCCCTGATCTTACCTGTGATGCCGAAGCAGTGATCCGGGGTGATGCTATCCACCCCTGCATCAGTGCGGCATCGATTATTGCCAAGGTTGCCAGGGACGCTGAAATGGTCGGAATGGAGCTGCAATATCCCGGCTATGGATTTGACAGACACAAGGGTTATCCGACAAAAGTACACCTGCAGGCGCTGCAGAAACTTGGGGTTACGCCGATACACAGGCGTTCATTCGCGCCTGTAAAAAAAATGTTATAGCAGGATGATTGCTTTGTGTAGGGGGTAAGGCGTCTTTTACGTAACATCTCAATAACTCCGTGCATAGTGGCTGCTGTAGGTCGGGTTAGCGAAGCGTAACCCGACAAAAAAAACATCAGGAAAACGTCGGGTTACACTCCGCTGCGCTCCGTTAACCCGACCTGCGTTTTTTGCATTGAGGCACAGTTATTGAGAAGTTACTCTTTTACCGCATCCACTAATTGTGTTAACTGCGATTAGCCCCGAGAGCACTATTTTCAAATTTAACATCAGGTACTCATTCAAGTGACACCACGTTTCGTACATCTCTGCGTTCATAGCGAATATTCGCTGCTCGACGGCATGGTGCGCATCAAGCCGCTGGTCTCAGCGGTGTGTGAACAGAAAATGGTGGCGGTCGCCAATACGGACCGCTCCAACCTCTTTTCGGTGGTCAAGTTTTACCGTGCGGCAACCGCGGCAGGAGTCAAGCCGATCATTGGCGTCGATGCGCTGGTGCGTAATGCGGATGATGTCAACCAGCCGCATCGACTGCTGCTGCTGGTGCGCAGCCGGGAGGGCTATCTGAATCTGATCCGGCTGGTGTCACGCAGTTACCGCGAGGGGCAGCATCTCGGCATGGCGATGATGGATACTGAGTGGTTCAAGGATAGCAGTGAAGGTCTGATTGCGATCGCTCCATCGCATGAATCTGATGTCGGCAGAGCGTTGCTTGCGACGCGTACTGATTTGGCCGCTGAGTATGCAGACCAGTGGCGCAATCATTTTCCCGGCGGGTATTTCCTCGGTATAAGCCGCACCGGCAGAGCCAATGAAGAGGATGCCCTGCATCTGCTGGTTGATTTTGCGCAGCAGCAGCAACTGCCTGTGGTGGCTCACAACGATGTGCGTTTTTTGAAGCAGGAGGATTTCGAGGCCCATGAGGTGCGTGTCTGCATTCATGACGGCCGCACCCTGGACGACCCGCGACGGCAGAAAATCTATTCCGACCAGCAGTATCTGCGCACTGAAGAGGAGATGTGCGAACTCTTTTCTGATTTGCCGGCGGCATTGCAAAACTCGGTTGAGATTGCCAAATGCTGCAATCTTGAGCTGACTCTGGGAGAGAATGTTCTTCCGGAATCTCCCGTTCCCCAGGGTATGACCACCGAGACATTTTTTACACAGGAGAGCCGTAAAGGATTGGCAAAACGCCTGCTGGGCATTCTTGATGCCGATGCTGATGAGTATCAACAGCGCCTGCAGGAGTATGAGGAGCGTTTGCAGTTTGAATTGGATGTCATCCTGCAGATGGGGTTTCCCGGCTACTTCCTGATCGTTGCCGATTTTATCCAGTGGGCCAAGGATAATGCCATTCCTGTGGGACCGGGGCGTGGCTCCGGCGCCGGGTCACTGGTTGCCTATTCACTGAAGATTACAGACATTGACCCCATTGAGCACGACCTGCTGTTCGAGCGTTTCCTCAATCCTGAACGGGTCTCCATGCCGGATTTCGATATCGATTTCTGCATGGAGGGCAGGGACAGGGTCATCGACTATGTGGCGCAGACCTATGGGCGTGACTCTGTGTCGCAAATCATCACCTATGGATCCATGGCAGCCAAGGCGGTGGTGCGTGATGTAGGCAGGGTAATGGGACACCCCTATGGTTTTGTTGATCGTATCGCCAAGGCAGTGCCGTTTGAGATCGGCATGACCCTGACCAAAGCGCTGGAGGAGAGCGCCGAGTTGAAGGAGTTGAATGAGGAAGACGAGGAAGTTGCCTCTCTGATCAAGATGGCGTTGAAACTCGAGGGACTGGCGCGCAACGCCGGCAAGCATGCCGGAGGGGTTGTGATCTCGCCGACAGTGCTGACTGACTTCACAGCACTCTATTGCGAGGCCGACGGCGCCAACCTGGTGACCCAGTTTGACAAAAATGATGTCGAGGCTGTGGGGCTGGTCAAGTTCGACTTCCTGGGGCTGCGTACGCTCACAATCATCGACTGGGCATTGCACACCATCAATCGCCGTCGCAAGCAGCAGGGAGAGCCGGATGTCGATATCGATGCAATCCCGATGGATGACAGGGATGCGTTCAAATTGCTGCAAACAGGCAAGACCACGGCTGTATTTCAGCTTGAGTCGCGTGGTATGCAGGAGCTGATCTGCAAGCTCAAGCCCGACAGTTTTGGTGATATGACCGCACTGGTTGCGTTGTATCGCCCGGGCCCCCTGCAGTCGGGCATGGTGGATGACTTCGTGCTGCGCAAACACGGCGCGGAGGTGGTCTATCCGCATCCCGATCTGGAGCCGATTCTCGAACCCACCTACGGCATTATCCTTTACCAGGAGCAGGTGATGCAGATTGCCCAGGTGCTGGCCGGCTATACGCTGGGCGGCGCCGATATGCTGCGTCGCGCCATGGGCAAAAAGAAGGCGGAGGAGATGGCCAAGCAGCGCAGTATCTTCATGGAGGGCGCACTCAAGAGGGATGTCGAAGAGGAGACTGCTGAATATATTTTCGACCTGATGGAGAAGTTTGCCGGCTACGGGTTTAATAAATCCCACTCAGCGGCCTATGCGCTGGTCTCCTATCAGACGCTGTGGTTGAAAACCCACTATCCTGCCGAGTTTATGGCAGCAGTGCTCTCCTCCGATATGGATAACACCGACAAGGTCGTCACCTTCATCGAAGAGTGCCGCTCCATGGGGCTCGAGGTGCTGCCTCCGGATGTCAATCGCTCGGACTATATGTTCACGGTCAGTGATGAAGGCGCAGTGATCTATGGGCTCGGCGCGGTCAAGGGCGTGGGGGAGTCAGCGCTCGATGAGATCGTGCAGGCGCGTCAGCAGGAATCCAGCGTCAAACCCTATACGGATTTGTTCGATTTTTGCCGGCGTCTCGACCTGAGAAAGGTCAACCGGCGGGTTCTGGATGCGCTGATCCGCGCCGGCGCCATGGATCAGCTGGGCAAAAATCGTGCTTCACTGACTGTGCAGATCCCGATGGCGCTGAAGATGGCCGAGCAGCAGCAGTCTGATCAGGCGGCGGGGCAGAATGACCTCTTCGGCATGAGTGAATCGCAGAGTCAGCAGACGATCGATCCGAAATTGATCCCGCTACGGGACGACTGGCAGGATGAGCAGCGCCTGCAGGGAGAGAAAGAGACGCTTGGGCTCTATCTGACAGGCCATCCCATTGATCGCTACGAAAGCGACCTGGCGTCTCTGGGGATTACGCGGCTGGACAACCTGAGTCTGCCGCAAAATGGCCGCCGCAACCAGGTGCAGGTGCGTATCGCCGGGCTTGTCATGATGATCAACCGCAGAGAGAGCCGCCGTGGAATGATGGCCAGCGTGCTGCTCGATGACCGTACCGGGCGCATCGAGGCGACATTCTTCAGCGAGGCGCTGGAGGCGCACCAGGAGATTCTGGCTGCGGATAAGATCCTGATGATCGAGGGAACCCTGATTCATGATGACTATCGTGATACGCTCAGCGTACGGGCCGTGCGCGCTGTCGAGGTTGAAGAGGCGCGCCTGCTGCATGCTTCGCTGTTGACGCTCGACATCGATGCGCAAAATCTCAATGGCCACTCTCTGGAAGAGATGGTTGCTGATCTTGGCAGGCTGCTGAAGCCTTTCCAGGGAGGAGAGTGTCAGGTCATTCTGCGTTACAGCAGTGACCGCTATCGGGGTAAACTGAAGCTCGGAGAAGTGTGGCGAGTGGCTCCACGCGATACACTGTTGCACCAGTTGCGTCAATTTCTGGGTGAAAAGTCTATCCAGGTTGGTTATCATGCTACAAGAGGCTAGTGGTTGTAGGGAGAGAAGAAACGATGCGCCCAACAGCTACTGTCATTGCGAGGAGTGGAGCGACGCGGCAATCTCCGACCCTGTACTAGAATCCTTGATTCATTATAATGCTTGCAAATGAGTCAAGTTTTAAAAGAATCTCTCGCTAAGAACGCAAAGGACGCAAAGGTTTTTCTTGGCGGTCTTGGTGTCTTCGCCTACACGGATGTAGGTGAGGGGCGTGAGCAGGACGCGGAAGCTTTGCGAGAGAAAATGTTTTTTTCATGCCTTGTCAGTCTGAGACCTGATCCCACTAGTTTTTTGAAAAGTTACCGAGAAGTTATCCTATGGACCTGAACTTTATCGATTTTGAACAGCCGATCGCTGAACTCGAGGCGAAAATTGATGAACTGCGTCATGTTGGCAGTGACGCGGAGATCAATATCCAGGATGAAATTGCTACCCTGGAGTCAAAGAGTCAGGAGCTGACACGCACCATTTTCGCAAAACTCACCCCGTGGCAGGTCTCCCAGGTTGCCCGACATCCACTGCGCCCCTATTTTCTTGACTACGTGGAGCACATTTTCGACGATGTTGAAGAGCTGCATGGTGATCGCGCTTTTGCAGATGACCAGGCAATTATTACAGCCCTGGCGCGTCTCGATGGCAAGCCTGTCGTTATTATCGGCCACCAGAAGGGCCGGGATACGAATGAAAAACTGCAGCGCAATTTCGGCATGCCGCGCCCGGAAGGCTACCGCAAGTCATTGCGGGTCATGGAACTGGCCGAACGTTTCAAGCTGCCGATCCTGACCTTTATTGATACGCCCGGAGCCTATCCCGGCGTTGGCGCCGAAGAACGCGGTCAGAGCGAGGCCATTGCGCGCAATCTGCGTGAGATGTCGCAACTCAAAACGCCAATCCTCAGCACCGTGATTGGCGAGGGCGGCTCGGGCGGCGCGCTTGCGATCGGGGTCTGTGATCGTCTCAACATGCTGCAATACAGCACCTACTCGGTGATTTCACCTGAAGGCTGTGCATCCATTCTGTGGAAAGATGCGGCAAAAGCATCCCTCGCTGCAGAGGCGATGGCAATCACCTCCCAGCACCTCAAAAAGCTCGAACTGATCGACGGCATCATCGATGAACCTCTGGGAGGAGCGCATCGTGATCCTGAAAGCATGGCTGCGACGCTGCGCGAGTCGCTGATCTCCACGCTCGACGAACTGCAGGGGATTCCGTTGGAGCAACTGCTGGAACAGCGCTATCAGCGCCTCATGAGCTACGGTAGTTTTGCCGAGGCATGAAACTCTGATGCCAATTGATTCGTCATTCCGGCTTTCGCCGGGATGACGTGTACTGGTTCTCACGTTTCATCGTGGGAACGAGGGATATGGAGCAATCTTGAACCTCCCCATCAATTCAAACACGCTGCTCAAGCAACTCTCAGTTCTTCCACCAACAAAACGCTATCTTCTTGCCTTTTCAGGCGGACTCGATTCAACTGCGCTGCTGCATCTGCTGGCATCCATCAAAGATCAAATTGATGCCGGGGTGGTTGCCGTCCATATTGACCATGGACTGCAACAGCAGTCGCCTGAGTGGAGTCGTCACTGCAGCGACTTATGCAGACAGCTGGATATCCCATTGAAGAAGGTCTCTCTGTCACTGCAGCCGGTTACAGGAGAGAGCCTCGAGGCGCAGGCTAGAGAGGCTCGCTACGCAGCGATAGAGCAGTTGATGCAGTCAGGAGAGATTCTGCTGACAGCGCATCACCGCGATGATCAGGCTGAAACCCTGCTGCTGAACCTGATGCGCGGAAGCGGCGTCAAGGGGCTGGCCTCCATGCCGGTGATTCGCCGCTTCGCAGAGGGGTGGCTGGCGCGGCCGCTGCTGGAGATCTCCCGCTCGGAGATCGAGGCGTATGCAACAAAGCACAAGCTCAAATGGATCGACGACCCCAGTAATGCATTGACTGATTTCAATCGCAATTATCTGCGCCATGAAATCCTGCCCGGGCTGACGCAGCGCTGGCCTGCAGCTGCAGCCAGTATTGCAGAGAGCGCCAGCCATCTGGCAGAGGCGGGACAACTGCTCGATGAGGAGAGCGGGAAACTGCTGGCGGGCATGCTTGCAGTCCCCGGCCAACTACAACTGGAACCACTACTGCAGCAGCCGCAGGCATGGCAAAAACTGCTGCTGCGCCACTGGCTGCAGCAACTCGGGTTGCCGCCGCCGCCACGAAAACGTCTCGCCGGGTTCGTGCAGCAGCTCACTGCCGATAGTCAGCGCATCCCGCAGATCAACTGGAGTGGCGTGGAGCTGAGACGTTATAACAATCTGCTCTATGCCGGCAAGCGTCTTCAACCACATGACGCTGCTATCGAGATCGAGTGGCGTACATCACAATTATTGAAGCTACCGTCACAACTGGGTGAGCTGCAGATGCTGGAAGGCGAACAGAAACAGCTGATGGTGCGCTTCAGAAGGGAGGGGGATAGTATGTGTTGGCATAGTCATCAACGCACGCTTAAATCGATACTCCGCACGCTTGAGATCCCCCCCTGGCAACGCGACAGGGTGCCGTTGATTATTGATAACGGAGATATCATCGCCATAGCAGATCTTGCTTATGCCGATAACACTATGCTGCTCTTCAACTGGAAGCATCAAACAACATTACCCTCTCCCTCCGGGAGATGGCTAGGGTGAGGGGAAGGGTGGGGAGACTGCTTGAGACAGAATGTGCAATCTGCAATTTGCTGCAACTACATATTGACAACGGCGCGCTAACTCCCCATAATACGCGCCTCTTTCGGGGCTATAGCTCAGCTGGGAGAGCGCAACACTGG